>CAZPVE010000160.1:0-2884 GCA_964589925.1 uncultured Aurantimicrobium sp.
CTGTAGTCGATCTTGCGGCCCCAGCATGCGCACCATTTAGATGCCATCGACGTGGATGAAGGTAGCGCCAACAGAATCAGGCAAGCGATCATTCTTTCAGCCCGCCGGCGAGCACGTGTGCGTGTACGTGAAAGACGGTTTGACCAGCCGATTCACCGCTATTGAAGATCAGGCGAAACTCGCCGTTCGCATGTTCAGAGGCGATGTGTTTGGCGGCAGAAACAAGGCTCGCGAGAAGGTGCGGATCCGCCTCGGCGAGTTCAGTTACGTTCGCATACTGCTGCGTCTTGGGCACCACCAAAATGTGGACGGGCGCCTGCGGTGCAATGTCACGAAAGGCGATGAGGTCATCGCTTTCCCACACGATGTCGGCGGGAATTTCTCGAGCCACAATGCGGCTGAAAATACTCGGCGAAGACTGGGTCATGTTTCTATCGTAGGTGCGTCAGTGAGTGCGCGTCTTGCCTACCAGCGGCCCAATATCTCATTGAGAATCGCAATAACGGCAGGCCCCGCTGTGGATGTGCGCAAGATGTTCGACCCGAGCCCGACGATCACTGCTCCAGCACTTGCATACTGATCAACCTCATCGGCCGTGAGTCCGCCCTCAGGGCCCACGATGACACGAACTTCTGTGGGTTGTTCGGACCCGAAACTACTGAGCGCGGCCGACACCGACAGTGAACCAGAAGGATCCAGAACCAGCGTCAGGCCCGAGAAGCTCTCACTGAGGATGTCTGCCGTGGAGTGAACCCGAGTGACCTCGGGAATCCAGGCCCGAACCGCTTGCTTGCTGGCTTCGCGGACAATGGTTTGCCAGCGCTGTTGCCCCTTCTCGGCCTTCTCGCCTTCCCACCGGCTAACAGAGCGTGCAGCCTGCCACGGGATAACGGTCGACACACCCAGTTCGGTAGCCATCTCAATGGCACGTTCATCCCGGTCACCCTTGGCCAGAGCCTGAACGAGGATGACGCGCGGCTGCGTGGCCGGAAGTTGCTTGCTCGAGATCACGTTGAATCCCACGCCAACTTTGGCAATGGAGACTGTCTCTGCCTCGACCAACAGGCCAGTGCCGTTTGTGAGGAGCACTCGCTCTCCGACGCGCAACCGGCTCACCGTGGCGGCGTGCCGAGCCTCTTGGCCGGTGATGAGAAGCGAAGCACCAACCGGAGCCTCGGTCAGGCCGTCAGCGAAGTAGAGATGAGCCACAGCTAGAAGAACCGACCACGAAGTTTGGCAAATATGCCCTGCTGCACGGGAACAAGTTCGGGAATGCTCATCTTGTGTTCAGCGGCGAACGCAGTGATAAGTTCCTTTTCTTTGGCCGACAATTTGGTCGGAGTCACCACGTGGATCCCCACGCGGAGGTCTCCTCGTCCATGGCCGCGGAGCTTCGTAATCCCACGGTTCTTGACAGTAAGAACATCGGCGGATTGCACACCGGGTTTGATATCAACGGAAATTTCGCCGTCGAGCCCCTCAAACGTGTGTTTGGTTCCCACAATGGCATCGACCATCGAAATGTCGAGAGTGCACAACAAGTCGTCATTGGCTCGACTGAACACACTGTGAGGGCGAACGCGAATCTCGAAGTAGATATCTCCCGCGACGCCACCGGCCGGGCCGGCTTCACCTGCCCCGGGCACCTGCAGGCGAACACCCGTATCAACGCCAGCGGGAACATCCACCGTTACCGTTCGACGAGCACGCACTCGACCTTGGCCCGCACAGGCGACACAAGGATGCGCGATGACGGTTCCGTATCCCTTGCAGGAACCGCACGGGCTCTGCGTCATGACATTGCCGAGGAGGCTGCGCACGGTGCGCGCAATTGATCCGGATCCGCCACAAATGTCACAACGAACAGGCTGTGTGCCCGGCTGGGCACAGGAGCCCTCGCAGGTTTCACACGTCACGGCGGTGTCAATTTCTACGGATCGCTCAACCCCAAAGATGACATCGGCCAGATCAACATCTAGGTACAAGAGTGCGTCTTGGCCGCGCTCTTTTCGAGAACGTGGCCCTGACTGACCTCCACCAAAGAAGGTCGAGAAAATGTCTCCGAAGTCGGAGAAGCCGCCCGGGAAACCACCTTGTTGCCCGCCGCCCATGTCGTAGTTTTGACGCTGGACCGGGTCGGTCAGCACTTCATAGGCGTGCGTGACCAGCTTGAACTGCTCCTGCGCCTCCGGGCTGGGATTCACATCTGGGTGGAGCTGTCGAGCAAGCTTGCGGTAGGCCTTCTTGACGTCATCAACGGATGCGTCACGGCTTACGCCGAGAACTTCGTAGTGGTCAGCCACTGTGAATAATCTCTCTTTCGCTTTAGAGGGCTATGCGCCGGGGGTCGTGTCAAGGAGACGGGTGAGATAGCGCGCAACGGCCTGAACTGCCGCGATGTTGCCGGAATAGTCCATGCGCGTCGGGCCAATGAGCCCCACTTGCGAGACTTCCCCAGCGCTGGTGTACCCGGTGGACACCAGACTCGTCTGCTCAAAGCCGGTCGCTGAGTGCTCCGTTCCGATGCTGACGTTGACGACGTCGCCCTCGAGCTGCATATCGGTGAGCAACTTGAGAACGACAACCTGCTCTTCGATCGCATCCAGCAAGGGGTACAGGCTTCCCGAGAAATCGTTTTCGGTTTTGAGGAGATTTGCTGTGCCGGCAAGAACGAGCCTGTTCTGACGGTTGGCCTGCACCTGTTCTGCCAGTGCAGCCACCAGGGCAACCTCGACTGCGGCAAGACTGTCGGCCTGCTGTGAACGGTTGGCCAGCAGCGACTCAACATCCGTCAATGACTTGCCGGCAACCGAAAAATTCAACCGATTCCGCAAAACGCTGAGGTCGTCATCTGAAATCTCGGTCTGCGTTTCGATGATGCGCT
>CAZPVE010000161.1:0-2881 GCA_964589925.1 uncultured Aurantimicrobium sp.
GAGGCTGTCGACGAACTTCTTGCCGGCTTCAACGCCGCCCTTGATCTCGAAGGACACGATCGCGCCGACGCCCTTGGGGGCGTACTTGTTGGCGTTGGTGTACCACGGGCTTGACTTCAGGCTTGCGTAGTTGACCGACTCAACCTGTGGGTGAGCCTCGAGCCAGTTCGCAATCTTCGAGGCGTTCTCAACGTGACGCTCGATGCGCAGGCTGAGGGTCTCAATGCCCTGAATGATCTGCCAGGCGCTTGCCGGAGCAATCGACGAACCGAGGTCGCGAAGCAGCTGTACGCGAGCCTTGATGATGTAGGCGATGGCGTCGCCCAGAACCGTGGTGTAGCTGGCTCCGTGGTACGAGGGGTCGGGCTCGGTCAGGCCGGGGAACTTCTCGACGTTCTTCGACCATTCGAACTTTCCACCATCGACAATGACACCACCGATGACGGTTCCGTGTCCGCCGAGGAACTTGGTGGCCGAGTGAACGATGATGTCTGCACCGTGCTCAAACGGACGAATGAGGTACGGGGTTGCGATGGTGTTGTCAACAATCAGGGGAACGCCGTTTTCGTGGGCGACATCCGACACCAGCTTGATGTCGAGAACGTTCACGCGGGGGTTACCGATGGTCTCGGCAAAGAACAGCTTGGTGTTCGGGCGAACGGCGCGGCGCCACTCGTCAGCGTCATCCTGGTTCTCGACGAAGGTGGTCTCGATGCCGAGCTTTGCCAACGTGTACTTGAACAGGTTGTAGGTTCCACCGTAGATCGAGCTCGACGAAACGATGTGGTCGCCAGCCTGGGCGATGTTGAGAACAGCAAAGGTCTCGGCGGCCTGACCCGATGAAAGCAGCAGGGCTGCGGTTCCACCCTCGAGAGCGGCAACGCGCTGCTCAACGACCTCTTGGGTCGGGTTCATGATGCGGGTGTAGATGTTTCCGAACTCAGCCAGCGCAAAGAGGTTCTTGGCGTGCTCAGCGTTGTTGAACACGTAGGACGTGGTCTGGTAGATCGGCGTCGCACGAGCGTTCGTGGTGGGGTCGGGTGCAGCGCCACTGTGGACCTGCTTGGTTTCAAATTTCCAGTTGCTGGGGTCGTTGCTCACGGTAACTCCTTGATTGAGGTCTAGGGCGTCTCTGGGACGCGTTGATTGAGAGTACGACCGGTTGAGTGCCCCACTCAATTGCGCCCGTCACACGCAGTAACAAAGGTTTTTAGTTCGTCATTGGCTAACCTTGGGTCATGGCTCCCACCAGCAAAGACCACGATTTCTCAGACGGGCTGTTCTCTCGCGGCGAGCGCAGCGGGCGCGAGATTGCCTGGGAGCGTCGAACGACGATGCCCATGATTATTTTGTCGTTCTTGTTTATTGTGAGCTTCTCGATTTTGGTTCTCGATGACCAAAAGTTCTTCGGGCCGGTCGACATTTGGCTGGTGTGGACGCTATTGCTCGTCTGGTCGACGTTCTGGATCGACTACTGCGTGCGCTTCGCCCTGAGCGAGAACAAGGGCTCATTTTTCCGGCATAACTTGATCGACTTGGCGTCGCTCATCATTCCCTTTGCTCGTCCATTCCTGCTTCTGATGTATCTGGGGCGCTTGCCCTACTTCACGAGCCGAGGCGGATCTTCCCTTCGTGCCCGCGTGATTGCCTATCTCGTGTCGTTCTCGGTTATGTATGTCTATGTGATGTCACTCTTGGTTTATCTGGCCGAGCGCGACGCCCCTGGGGCCACCATCACGAGCTACGGCAATGCCGTGTGGTGGTCGATGGAGACCATCTCGACGGTCGGCTATGGGGACATGGTCCCGGTCACCATCCAGGGGCGCATCTATGCCTCGTTGCTGATGCTGGGCGCCATGGTGATTGTTGGCGCCACCACCGGTACCGTCGTCTCTTACCTGAACGAGCGAGTGCAGAACATGCACAAGCGCAAGATGGGTCACGACATCGACTCTCCCGGACATGACCACGACTCCCACGCAGGTCACTAGTCGCTGGCTCGACGGGGTAGACCAATCGTGGCTACCCGTGCTGGAGTCGGTTCGACCCGAGCTTGAGTCGGCCGCAGCTGCGGTGCTTGCGGTGCGGGCCCGAGGCGGGGCGACACTGCCCGAGGATGTGAACGTCCTTCGGGCACTGCGGGTGCCTCTCGAGGATGTTCGCGCCTTGATTGTGGGACAGGATCCGTACCCCACCCCTGGAAATGCTTTGGGTCTTGCCTTTTCGGTGGGTCCATCGGTGGCCATCCCGGCCAGCCTGCGCAACATCTTTCGCGAGTTGGTGGCCGATGTTGGAGTCTCCGCACCCGGTTCGGGTGATCTGAGTCTGTGGTCGTCGCGCGGGGTGCTCCTGCTCAATCGGGTGTTGACCGTGGAGGCCGGTGTGGCTGGGTCGATGCGGGGAAATGGGTGGGAAGAGGTCACGCTGGCTATCGTGAGGGCCCTCGTCGCCCGCGAAGCGCCCCTGGTCGCCATTCTGTGGGGGAACGACGCTGCGACCTTGGCTGCTGAGCTCGGTGACGTGCCCATCATTGCGAGCGCGCATCCCAGCCCCCTGTCGGCGCGCAAGGGCTTCTTTGGGTCCAGACCCTTCAATCGGGCTAACCAAGCCTTGGTCGCTCAGGGGGCCGGGCCGATTGACTGGTCTCTCGGTGAGGGCGCGCCAACGCTGTTCGACGCCGGCTTCGACTCGTAGGATATTGCTCGTGCTTCCTGAGGAATACGCCCCGCCGCGCGAATTGCCGCGCCACCTCCGCAAGCAACCTCCACCCGAGCCGGCATTTAGCTACGTCATTCGCGAAGCCGTTCCTAGTGACCTGCCTGACATTCGCGAGATCTACAACCACTACGTCAAGAACAGCGTTGTGACGTTTGACGAAGAC
>CAZPVE010000162.1:0-2875 GCA_964589925.1 uncultured Aurantimicrobium sp.
GGTCGCACCTGGTACCTCGTTGCCGTTGACGTCTCGTTCCGGTCGTTCTTGCGTCGCCTTCTGCCCGGTTCGGCCGGACGCACGCCCACTCCCGAGCGCGTCGTCGACTGGTCGGGCATCCAATCATTTGGCCGCCCGGGTGAGCCCGCACGCCTGAGCAAAGAGAACAAGGGTCTGCACAAGCTTCGCCCGGCCGAACTTGCCGACCTCATCGAAGACCTCGGTCAGCGTGAGCGCCAGGTTCTGCTCGAGATTCTCGACCCCGAAGTCGCCGCCGACGCGATGGAAGAGATGGAATCGGATGACCTCGACGAGTTGCTGCGTGCCGCGCCCGTCGACCGCGCCGCCGACCTTCTTGCTCGCATGGAGCCCGATGAGGCCGTGGATGCTCTGCGTGAGCTGCCCGACGCCGATCGTGACGCCGTGCTCGAGGCCATGCCTAAGCGCAAGAAGTCGAACCTGGTTGAGCTGCTCGAGTTCGACGAAGACGAAGCCGGCGGATTCATGACCTCGGCTCTGGTCGTGCTCAAAGAGACCGACACTGTCGCCGCGGCCCGCAAGAAGCTTCTCGACCTCGACAACAACGACATCCAGTGCATCGTCGTAGTCGACAAAAAGGGTCGGCTCATTGATGACTTAAACATCATCGACCTCTTCACCGCCAAGCCCGGCAAACTCGTGGGTTCGTTAAAAAACGACCACGTTCCCGAGACGGTGCAGCCCGATGCCAAGCTCGACGAGGTCATTGAGAAGCTCACCGCCAACCGCGGTTCATCACTCGTTGTTGTCGACGAGAAGAACAAGCCGATCGGCCGCATCATGGCCGACGACGTGGTTGACGCCATGGTCAAAGACCGTGGCGCGCGCAGCTGGCCCTGGCAAGAGGGATAACCGGAGTTCCTCATGGCAAAGACCGAAGAAATCACGACGATTCAAGCTGCCGAAACCGCGAAGGCCGGCAAGCGGTTCACTCGCGCGCGCTTCCTCGCGTTGCTCGCCGTGCTCGGCCCCGGCCTGCTCGCTGGTCTCGCCGATGACGACCCCGCCGGCATCACAACGTACTCCCAGCTCGGTGCCGGTTACGGCTACCAGCTGCTCTGGGTGCTCACGATTTCGACCGCGGCTCTCATCTTGTTCCAGCAGCTCGGCGCACGCATCGGCGTTGTCACCGGTCAGGGCCTCGTTGGTCTCATTCGCCAGAAGTTCGGCGCCCGCTCTGCGCTGCTCGCCATCGTCGCGCTCGTGATAGCCAACATCGGCACGATGGCCGCCGAGTTTGCCGGTATCGCAGCCGGATTCCAACTCTTCGGCGTGAGCAAGTACATCTCTGTTCCCCTCGCCGGTTTGCTCGTTTCATTCCTCGTGCTCAAGGGTGGCTTCCGCAATGTCGAGCGCATCCTGCTGGTTCTCTCGGCCGTCTTCATTTGCTACGTGATCGCTGGCTTCCAGACCAACACGGACTGGCTTGCTGCAGCACAAGGTGCTCTTATTCCCACGATGCCTGCCTCGAAAGACGCCATCCTGATTGCCACGGCAACGCTCGGAACCACGCTGGCCCCGTGGGGTCTGTCGTTCATTCAGAGCTACGTGGTCGACAAGCGCCTCACCGTTTCAGACATGAAATACCTGCGCATTGACGTGTGGGTGGGCGCACTGCTCACCGGCATCATCGGCTTCTTCGTGGTTGTCACCTGTGCATCGACGCTGCATGTTCAGGGCATCACCGTGATTTCGGATGCCGCCCAGGCGGCCGCGGCCCTGCAGCCGCTCGCGGGCAAGCTGGCCACCGTGCTCTTCGCCGTTGGCCTGATCGGTGCCGCCCTTCTCGCCGCATCGATCCTGCCGCTGTCCACCGCCTACTCGGTCGCCGACCTCACCGGCCAACCCGCAGGTCTCGACGACAAGATCAAAGAAGCACCGCTGTTCTATGGCACCTTCGGCCTGGTCACCATCGTGGGAATGGTGATCGTGCTGATTCCCGGCGCACCGCTGGTGCCCATCCTGGTTCTGAGTCAAGTGGTCAACGCCATCTTGCTGCTGCCGCTGCTGATTTTCATGCACGGCATCGCACGCGACAAGAAGCTCATGGGCGAGTATCGCTCGAAGGGGACCATGAGCACGGTCTACGTGGTTGCGATCGCCATCATCGCGTTCAGCATCCTGGCGCTCGCCTACTTCAGCTTCTTCTAGCCCCTCAGGATGCGCGATGCCCACTCCCATTGACTTTGTCACCGTTTCAACGGCCGGCCTTGAATCATCCCCGGTGGTCGATGCTCTCGCTGGCTTGCGCGCCAACGAGGCTCGCTACTTCAAGACGAAGTACGACATCACTTTCGAAACTGAGCCCGCAGCTGACCGCCCCGACCTCGTTGACTACGTCGCACGAGTTCTGACCGAGCGTGACATCGTCATCGCATCGAAGCCGCTTGAAGTTACCGAGATGCTGGTCGACGCTGCCGAGGGGCGCATCCGCTGGACCTACGTTTTCTACGAAAGCGGCCTGGCCATCAACGTTCTGTACACGCTGGACAACGCCAAGAAGCGAGCCGTCGGCTTCAAGCTGTCGATGGGCATGGATGTTCCCGCCGAGCTCGCCGACAAGTTCAAGTTCGCTCGCCAGAAGTCCAAGCTCGCCGGAGAAATCCGCGGTTCGTTCTTTGTGGTCAAGGGCGAGTACTAGCCAAGCCCTGCCCGCTCGAAACGTTCCCGACGACTAGTTCGCGGTGAAGCCAATCTTCTGAGCCGAGTTTCCGCCCGAGCCTGAAGGCTCAACTTGGATGTCAGCATCAAAGTTGGTTCCCGTCGGCCACGAAATTCGCGAGCTGAAACACGTGTTGAAGTTCCAGGAAATTTCGAGAACCGGAGCGCTCGTTCG
>CAZPVE010000163.1:0-2829 GCA_964589925.1 uncultured Aurantimicrobium sp.
GACGAGGCCGGCAAGGAGCGCCTCGAGATTCTGAACGACAAAGAGGGTGTGTGGCGCTGCCGCACCACCTTCAACTGCACGGACGCATGCCCTCGTGGCATCCAGGTGACTCAGGCTATCGCCGAGGTCAAGCAGGCCGTTCTGCGCGGTCGCGCCTAAGAATTGAGCTGGGCGAGGCGATCGGCAACGATATCTCGCAACAACTCACGGTCGGGTTCCCAATCGACGGGGACTCGGAAGGTGCGCTCGTTCATCACATACCCCTCAAGGCGTGAGGCGAAATTCGGCAACGAGTCGGGGTTCCAGCTCGCGAGAACGAGCCATCCCTTTGCTGCGTTGATTCCGAACACATATTCGCCGTCAATCTGAACCTGCGGCACATTCCAGGCAATCTTGACCGTAGCGCTGGGGTAGTCGAGCTGGATGGTCTCGACGATTCTGCGAACGGTCGTCGCTCGAATATCCCCCAGAGTGGCGCAGTAATCATCGAGGGTTGACACCTTGGCTGCCATCGCTAGTCCTTGTCTACTGTGCGGTCGTACATAACAAACTCGGAAAGCTCGGCCACCTGGTCGTACAGGCGGCGGGCGGTGGCGTTCGTGTTGTGAGTAATCCAGCGCACGCGCTTGCCTCCCTGCGCCCGAGCGACATCGGTCACGGCATCGATGAGCGCTCGGCCGATGCCCTCACCACGAATCGACTCAGCGACAAAGAGGTCCTCAAGGTAGATGTTCGGTGCGTCGTCCCAGGTGGAGTTTGTGAACGAATAGTTCGTGAGCCCGACCACCCGGCCTTCGCGAACGGCAACAAACCCATGGAGGTTGAATTCCGGGTCGAGCAGGCGCTGCCACGTGCGCTCGGTCTGGGCGAGAGGCAAGGCTTCCTTATAGAAGGTGAGGTAACCCTCCCACATGGCCAGCCAGCCATCCTTGTGCTCGGTGGTGACGGCAACAATGGCGATACTCATGCGGAGCCCAACTTTCGGGCTTCGGCAGCGCTGCGACCACTCAGTGCGCGGGATGCTCGGGCCCGAGCCTGGTCGAGACTGACCGTCAGCAAGGCAGCGCGAACGTCGGCGAGCGCGGCTGGCGCCATGCTGAGCGTGGTCACTCCCAGCCCGACGAGAACAATCGCCAGCGCCGGATGAGCGGCGGCTTCCCCGCAGACCCCCACAGGCTTACCGGCAGCGGCCCCCGCATCACCGATCTGTTTGATGAGACGAAGAACGGCGGGGTGCCAGGGGTCTTGATACGCACTGACCGACCCCAACTGTCGATCAGCGGCGAGGGCGTACTGGGTGAGGTCGTTCGTTCCGATCGAAACGAAGTCGGCCGCCTCGAAGACGTGGTCAGCGACCAGCGCGACCGAGGGCACCTCGGCCATCACGCCCGCCACTTTGATGCCGTGCTCCCGGGCGAGGTCAACGAAATAGGCAGCCTCCTCGGCGTCGGCCACCATGGGAGCCATCACCCACAGTTCGGCGTCAGTTGCGGCTTCAGCATTCGCGAGGGCCGTCAATTGGTCGCGAAGGATGCCCTCGTTTGCTCGCAGTGCACGCAGGCCGCGAAGACCGAGAGCCGGGTTTTCTTCCCGGGCATCATTCAGGAACGGCAGCGGCTTGTCGGCACCGGCGTCGAGCACGCGTGCCACAACCTTCTGGCCCGGGAACGCAGCGAGCAGCTGCGTGTACTGCTCTTGCTGAGCAGCCACAGTGGGGGCCTGCGTCGCGCCCAAGAACAAGAACTCGGTGCGGAACAAGCCCACGCCTTCCGCGCCCAGCTCAACAGCAGCGGCGGCTTCGGCGGGTGACCCAAGGTTTGCCAACAAAGGAACAAGGTGGCCGTCTTTGAGAGCGCCTGGAGTAATCGGGGCAGGAGCACTGAGCCAGGAGTCACGCTTGGCCTGCGCCGCGGCCACGGCGTCAGCGCTGGCCCCCACCTCGACTGACCCGGTGGCAGCATCCACGATCACGACATCGCCCTCGCCAATCCGCTCGGCCCCGATGACCCCAACCACTGCCGGAATCGATTTCGCACGAGCCAGAATCGCCGTGTGCGAGGTGGGGCCGCCGTTGCGAGTCACCAGGGCAAGAACTTTGGTGTAGTCGAGCAACGCAGTGTCGGCCGGCGCGAGGTCGTCAGCGACGAGAACAAAAGGCACATCCGATTCGGGCACGCCAGGGGCATCCATGCCCAACAAGTGAGCCCGGATGCGCGCAGCGACGTCGGCTAGGTCGGCGGCACGCTCGGCCATGTAACCGCCCATCGATTCGAGGAGCGTCTGGAAAGATGCAAATGCCTCGAACACCGCGCGCTCGGGTGCCGAGCCAGCGGAAATGCGAGCCTCAATATCTTTGAGGACAGCTGGGTCGCCTGCCATCATCGCCTGAGCTTCGAGAACTGCCTGCGCTTCTCCCCCGGCGGCCTGACCTCTCTGCGTCAGCCACACAGCAACAGCGCGTGAGGCTTCGGTGACCTGGTCAACCGCTGCGTGGACATCGCCCGAAAACACGGCGGAATCTGGGGCGGGCAGCGGATCGGGCATCCGGCGAACAGGGCCTGCGGCGATACCGCGTCCGACCCCAATTCCGGTGAGAACCGACATGCTCACTCCTCCAGTTATGTCTCCACGATAGCGACGTTCCCGCGCAGATGTGCCTGCCGCTGGAACTGGCCCCTGAAGACTCACTGATCCCGCGGGAGTGGTTTGGTCTGCTGCCCCAGTCGCGAGCCAGTCGCGTTCAGAAGGGGCTGGTTGTTTACGGCTGGGATACGGCACGGCCTGAGCAATGCGAGCATTTTGTGGAGTGCCTGCGGCCCGGGAAACGAC
>CAZPVE010000164.1:0-2808 GCA_964589925.1 uncultured Aurantimicrobium sp.
GCGTCCGTGCTGGTTGAACGCCTCATAGGTTAGGGGCATGAGCTCAGCCCAGAAGGCTTCCATCTTCTCGGCGACCATCTCGATCTCGCGCTGCGGGAACGACGGGAAATGCGTGCCCTCGCGCTTGGTGCGCAGGCTCAAGAAGTTCATCAGCGAGCGGGCGTTCATGGTCACGTACATCGAGGAGTAGGTAGCCACGGGAAGAACTCCGCGAGCAACCTCTCGAGCGACGCCTGCTGCCAACATCTCTTCGTACTTCTCGTAGGCAAAGGTCACAGCGGCCTTGGTGGCCTCAACGGTGAGCTCAGTCTGCTCGGGTGTTCCCTCGACAAAGTCGTAGGCGCCGGGCTTGCCCACCTGGATCAGGTTGCGGTCAGGGCCGGGAACATAAAACACGGGACGAAGCTCACGGTAGCGGCCTGATTCTTCGTTGTAGGAGGCAATGCGGTGACGCATGAACTCGCGGAAAACAAAGATGGGAGCCTGCACGTAGAAGGTCATCGAGTTGTGCTCGAAAGGGGAACCGTGGCGGTCACGCATGAGGTAGTTGATGAGACCACGGTCGCGCTTTTCGTTCTCGGCGAGCGACTCTGCCTCATTCAGGCTCGACTCGAGCGTCTGCTCGCCCTGGGTCGACACCCGGGCAGCAAAAAGAACATCGGAGTCATGAGCGCTCGAACGAACAAGCTCAACGGTTACATCTGAACGAAATTGAATCTCAGCCACCCCTCAACCCTACCGGCGCGCGACTCGGGGCATTTCGTAACGCACCGTCATAGTGAGGAAACCAAACCGAATTCGCCGTAACCTCAAAAAGCTATGGATCCCCTCGTTGTTGTTGGCGTTTTGGTCGGATTGGTTGTCGTCTCGACGGCCATCGGCCTTGTCGTTCGCAATCGCGAGGGCCGCGTTCAGGAGGTTCGCGTGCTTCGCCACGTTTCGCCTGCGGAACTTGGCAGCACAGAAAAACTCGGGACCACCGCAACCCTCCTTCAGTTCTCGACGGAGATGTGCGCGAAATGCCCGGCAACGCGCGATCTGCTCAAGAAGACAGCGCAGACCCACGCCGGCGTACGTCACATTGACGTGGATGTCACGAACCGCCCCGACATCGCCAACGAATTCAACATTCTGCAGACTCCGACCACCCTCATTCTTGATTCGAGTGGCGCCATCGCCGCGCGAATCGGCGGGGCTCCACGCCTCGACGCACTCAACCACGCCCTCGAAATCGCACAAAGGAAAGACCATGGCCTCTACGTCATCTAACCCGCAGTCATCTAAAGCACAGTCAGCTCACAAGCCCAACCCTCTGGCTGCTAAGCCAGGACAGCCCGGCATCGACCCTCGCGGACCGCGCTTCGGCGCATCCATCACGGTGGTTCTTCTTGCCATCGATGTGATTCTCGGTCTGACCGGCGTCTCGGTCACCTCGCCCACGACCCTCGCGCAGCGCGTGACCGACCCAGCGTTCATTCTTCTGCTGGTGATCACCACGATTTTTGCCTGGGGTGCATTTGCTGGCATCGCCCGCCACCCCTACGGCGTGATCTTCAAGAAGTTCATTCGCCCCCGACTCGCTGCCCCGACCGAACTTGAGGCTCCCGAGCCCCCCACCTTCGCTCAGCTCATCGGATTTCTGGTGACCGGTGTTGGCGTCGTTCTCGCACTCGTCGGAGTTCCCTACGGACTCGTCGTCGCTGCAGCTTTCGCCTTCGTCGCAGCATTCCTCAACTCGGTGTTCGCCTACTGCCTCGGCTGCCAAATCTATGTGCTGCTCGTTCGTGCAGGTATTCTCGGACGCAAGCAGGCCGCCTAACCTAGGCACACTGCAACACGAGCTTTCGCGGAGGTGACCATGTCTGGTCACCTCCGCGTTCTCGTTGCCGGCGCAACCGGAATGCTCGGCCGCCCGCTCGTGACGGCGCTGCTGGCCGAGGGGCACGAGGTGCATGTGCTTTCCCGCACGGCAGGCGCGTGGCCCGTGGCCGGCGAAAAAGTTGCTGTTCATGCGTGGAATCCTGCCGCCGGTTCGGCTGCCATGACCGGAGTGCAGCTTGAGCGGGTCGATGTGGTGATTAACCTGGCGGGAGCATCCATCAGTTCAATTCCGTGGACCGCCAAGCGCCGCCGCAATATTTTGACCTCACGAGTCGAAGCAACCACTGCTCTGGTCAGCTGGATGCGCACACTGCCTTCCCCGCCGGCGGCACTCATCAACGCCTCAGGCATCAGCACCTACGGCGACCGTGGAGACGAACTTCTCACTGAGACGGCGAAGCCGGGCAAGGGCTTCTTGACCGACGTGGTCAGCGCCTGGGAGGGAGCGACCGCCCCTGCGCCAACCGGCACCCGCGTGGTGTTCTTGAGAACCGGATTGGTCCTCGCCTCGACCGGAGCCCTCACTCCCCTGCGAATGCTCACCAACTTCTTCGTGGCTGGGCCGCTCGCCGGCGGCAAAGCGTGGTGGCCCTGGATCAGTCTGCGCGACGAGATTCGAGCCATCACTCACCTCGTCACTTCAAAAGTGGCCGGCCCCGTGAATCTGGTCGGCCCGACTCCCGCAACAGCCGGCACCATCATGAAGTCACTCGCGAGACAAATGAGGCGCCCCTATTGGCTGCCTGCACCAGCGTTTGCGATTCGCCTACTTCTCGGAGAGGCCGGTCAAGAACTGCTTCTCAACAGCGAGCGCGCTGTGCCGGAGGTCCTGCTGAGTGACGGGTTCACCTTCACCCACCAGAGCGCCGGCGAGGCTATTGCGTGGGCTCTCGGTAAAGCCTGATCGCTTCGCGAATGGATGCGCGG
>CAZPVE010000165.1:0-2777 GCA_964589925.1 uncultured Aurantimicrobium sp.
GTTGCCACAAATCGGGCACATGTAGTCCTGGTACTCAACGATGTTGAGGATGCCCGGCTTGGGTGTCGTCGGAATCGGCTTGGCGCCGGGGGCCAGCGCTGCATTCGTCTCAGCGACGATGTTGCCGGTCGGCTTTCCGTCGGCGCCGAGTTCAGCCGTCAGGACAATTCCGTTGCTCGCCATGTTGGCTGGGCGGGGTCCGGGTTTCGGAGTGTTTCCCTGGATGACCACAAAGATCACGGCAACAATCGCGAGCACACCGACAATCACGCCAATCTGCGTGAACAGCTTGCGACGCTTCTCTTTCTTGGCATTCGCAGCGCGGAATTCGCGAGCCTGTGCTCGAGCGGCTTCACGACGCTGGTTCTTGGTGGGGCGGTTCCCATGTGCACCGGTGGTCATAAAAAATCTCCTGGTGAATGATGGGCCGAATCTCGGCGTAACTTTTCGATAGTAGGGGGTTACCCTGAATAATCCCTAAACGGCAGCGGCGCGCAGACGGGCAATCTCGTAGAGCGCAACGCTTGCTGCGATGCCCGCGTTGAGTGATTCCGTGGCCGTCGAAATCGGGATGGAAACCACGGCGTCACAGTGCTCAGTCACCAGTCGCGACAAGCCTTTGCCCTCACTTCCGACCACAACGAGCAGGGGTCGATCAGCGAGCGCGAGGCCGGGCAGTTGGATGTCGCCACCACCGTCAAGACCGATCACAAAAACGCCGCGGTTCTTGAACTCTTTGATGGTCGCCGTGAGGTTGGATGCCATGGCCACCGGGCAGCGAGCAGCGGCGCCGGCCGAGGTCTTCCACGCTGACGCGGTGACTCCCACCGAGCGACGCTGCGGCAGGATGATCCCGTCGCCACCAAATGCGGCAGTCGAACGGATGATGGCGCCGAGGTTGCGAGGGTCGGTGATGCCATCGAGCGCAACAAACAGGGGTTGAGTATCCCCGTCAATTGCCTTCTCGAGCAGGTCAATCGGGTGTGCGTACTCGTAGGGCGGAACCTTCAGAGCGATGCCCTGGTGCACTGCATCATGTCCACTGAGGCGATCGAGCTCGGGCTTCATCACTTCGAGCACGGGGATGCCGCGGTTGTTCGCCAACGAGATGGACTCGCGCATGCGGTCGTCCATTTCGGCGCGAGTCGCGATGTAGAGCGTGGTCGCGGGCATCTTGGCGCGGAGCGCCTCGACAACCGAGTTGCGACCGGTCACAATTTCGGAGTCGTCGGTCTTGCTGCGACGGGCTGCCGGCTTTGACCCACCCGACGAGCTCGAGCCATTTCCTCCGCGACCGTTGCCACGGGGCTGCAGCTTGCCGACCGCAGCCAGCTTTTCGAGACGAATCTTGCGCTTACCCGCAGGGTGCCACTCGCGGTCTTCGGCCTTAGGTGTGGGGCCCTTGCCCTCGAGTGCCTTGCGGCCGTGGCCACCGGTGCCCACCTTGACGCCCTTAGCGCCCTTGCGGACAGCGCCCGCGCGAGGTTTGTTAGCCATGGAAACTCCAATGTGCCCCATCCGGGGTGTCTTCAATCGTGATACCGGCAGCTGCCAGCTCATCGCGGATGCGATCAGACGTCGCAAAATCTTTGTTTGCTCGAGCGGTGGCGCGAGCCTCGAGCAGTGAAGATACAAGACTATCGAGTGCCGTCAAAGACTGTTCGGCAGAGTTGCTCTGGTCGTTCCACTCGGCGCTTTCGGGGTTGAGCCCGAGAACGTCGAGCATGCCACGGACGGCAGCAGCCAGATTGCCGGCCGCGACAGAGTCGTTGGCGTCAAGAGCTGTGTTTCCGGCGCGCACGGTGTCATGCAACACGGCGAGCGCGGTCGGGATGCCCATGTCATCGTCCATCGCGGCGGCGAAAGCCTCAGGCACCGAAGCAGTTGCGGTGAGTCCGGCACGGTTCGCGCGAGCAAGGAATCCTTCGATGCGTTCGAAGGCGCTTGCAGCCTCGGCGAGCGCGGTTTCGTGAAGCTCGAGAGTCGACCGGTAGTGCGCCGAGCCTAGGAAGTAGCGAACAACAATCGGACGCTGCTGGGCCAGCAAATCAGCGGCGAAGAAGGAGTTTCCTAGAGACTTGCTCATCTTCTGCCCGCCGACGTGAACGAGTCCGTTATGCAGCCAGTAACCGGCAAACTCATCGCCGGCAGCCGTTGACTGGGCGAGTTCGTTCTCGTGGTGCGGGAAGCGCAGGTCGAGGCCACCGCCGTGAATGTCGAAGGCCGATCCAAGGTAGCGGGTGGCCATGGCAGAGCACTCGATATGCCAACCGGGGCGACCCGAACCGACACCCCAGGGGCTCACCCAGGCAGCACTTTCCGGCTCCCCCGCCTTGTGTCCCTTCCACAGGGCAAAGTCGGCGGGGTTCTTTTTGCCACGAACATCGGCGTCAGCATCCGCTTCGACAGCCTCGGGGGTCTGTCGGGTCAGCGCGCCATAGGCGGCAAAACTCGCGGTGTCGAAGTACACATCACCAGATCCGTCGGCCGCCTCGTAGGCGTGGCCGCGCTGAATCAGGCGAGCGATGAGGGCGAGCATGTCGAGGATGTGTGCGGTCGCACGAGGTTCATAGGTCGGGGCTTGGATGCGCAGTGCATCGTATGCCGCATTGAACTCGCGCTCCATGCGGTACGCCAGCGCCCACCACGTCTCGCTCGCCGTGGCGTTCGCGAGCACTTTGTCATCGATGTCGGTGACGTTGCGCACGAGAGTGACAGCCAGACCTCGGTAGGTAAGCCAGCGACGCAGCTGGTCGTAAACCAGCGCACTGCGCAGG
>CAZPVE010000166.1:0-2761 GCA_964589925.1 uncultured Aurantimicrobium sp.
CGAAGCAAGGGTAACCGGGCTCTGGCGGGTGCGCGGGGGGTCCCTTTTTTTGTCCCGTGACTGTCACCTCGGGCAAGTACGATTGAGGCGTGGCTACCGCACTGTATCGCCGTTATCGGCCAGAGACTTTCACCGAGATGATCGGTCAGTCACAGGTGACCGAGCCACTCATGACGGCCCTGCGCACCAACCGCGTCAACCACGCTTATCTCTTCAGTGGCCCACGCGGATGTGGCAAGACGACGAGTGCGCGCATCCTGGCCCGCTGCTTGAACTGCGCCGAGGGCCCCACCGACACTCCCTGTGGCGTCTGCCCCAGCTGTGTGGAGCTTTCTCGCGATGGAGGAGGCAGCCTCGACGTGGTCGAGATCGACGCCGCCAGCCACAACGGTGTCGATGACGCCCGCGACCTGCGCGAGCGCGCGGTGTATGCCCCGGCCCGCGACCGCTACAAAATCTTCATCCTCGACGAGGCCCACATGGTCACACCGCAGGGCTTCAACGCCTTGCTCAAGCTCGTCGAAGAACCGCCCGAGCACGTCAAGTTCATTTTTGCGACCACCGAACCCGAAAAGGTCATCGGCACCATTCGTTCGCGCACGCACCACTACCCGTTCCGTCTCATCGCGCCGGCCACCATGCTCGACTACACGCAGAAGCTCTGCGACGAAGAGAAGGTCACCGTTGATGCCGGCGTTCTGCCGCTCGTGGTTCGTGCCGGTGGCGGTTCCGCCCGCGACACCCTCTCGCTTCTCGACCAGATCATCGCCGGTTCTGAAGGCAGCTCGGTCAACTATGAGCGTGCCGTCGCCCTGCTTGGCTACACCCACACCGCCCTCCTCGACGATGTGGTGGATGCGCTCGCAGCGCACAACGCAGCTGAAGCTTTCGCCGCCGTCGACCGTGTTGTTCAAACCGGACAAGACCCCCGCCGCTTCGTCGAAGACCTGCTCGAACGTCTGCGCGACCTAATCATCGTCGACGCCACTGGCCCCGGTGCGGTTTCCGTTTTGCGCGGAGTCGCCGCCGATGAGATCGCCACCATGCAGTCGCAGGCCGCGGCCTTTGGTGCAGCTGCCTTGTCGACCGCCGCTGACATCACCAACCAGTCGCTCACCGAGATGATCGGCGCCACCTCGCCCAAGCTTCACCTCGAACTCATGATTGCTCGCTTGCTCGTCGCTGGGGGAGCGGTTGGGTTTGCACCCGCGGCGGCTCCAGCTGTGGCGGCACCCGCGCAGGCACCTGCGCCCGCTGGTGCTGCCCGAGCTGCTGCGCCTGCTGCACCTGCCGCCAAGACAGAGCCGGCTCCGGTTGCTGCCCCCGTCGCCGATACCCCGGCTCCAGCTCCGACGCCTGCCGCCGCACCTGCGGCTGAGCCCGAGAAGCCCGCAGTAGCCGCGCCGGTCATCCCCGCCGGCCCCATCACCACCAAGGTTTTGCTCGAAACCTGGCCTGCCGTTCTTGAGTCCGTTGCCGAAGCCAACCGCATGGCCTGGATCGTGTCGGTCACCGCGCAGGTGCGCGACCTCGACGGAGATGTGCTCACACTCGTCTTTCCCAGCGAAAAAGATGCCGCCAGCTTCCGCCCACAAAAGGGTGTTCCCGGCGGCGTTCACGAAATTCTTCGCGACGCCATCAACACTCACCTCGGCATCACGGTCAAGTTCCGCGTCTCCGTTGAAGGCACCCCCACGGCGAGCATCCCAACCGCATCGGTCGAGGCGCAGGCTGCTGAGCCCGTCGCTTCGGAGCCCGCACCCAAGCCCACCCCTGCTCACGAAGAACCGGAGCCTCACGTCTCACGCAGCAAGCGTGAGTTCGCGGATGAAACCCCTGCCCCTGCCCCGGTTGACGACGACGGATGGAGTGTTGTTGCCAGCCCCGGCTCCGCCGCACCCGCCGACGAGCCTGAAATCGAGACGCCCGTGGCGCTTGAGCCCGAAGAAGCTGAGCCCGCGGCCGACGTGCACGCCCCGCAGTTCGGCGAGGCCGTCGTCCGACAGATCCTCGGGGCAACGCTCATCGCTGAAGAAGTCACCGGCGAGATCGACGTCTTCGAAACGGATCTTGAGCAGCCCCTCGCTCTTCCCGTGGACGAGAGCGACCGCTAGCCGTGTACGAAGGAATCGTTCAAGAACTGATCGATGAACTCGGGCGCCTCCCCGGAATCGGCCCTAAGTCTGCTCAGCGCATCGCGTTCCATATCCTGCAGACCCAGTCGTTCGACGTCTCTCGCTTGGCTGCTGTGCTCACCGAGGTGCGCGAGAAGGTCAAATTCTGCGATGTCTGCGGCAACGTCAGTGAAGAAACCACCTGTGGAATCTGCCGTGATCCGCGTCGTGACCCTGCCCTCATCTGTGTCGTCGAAGAGGCCAAGGATGTCGTCGCCATCGAGCGCACGCGCGAGTTCAAAGGCCTGTATCACGTGCTCGGCGGAGCAATCAGCCCCATCGACGGCATCGGCCCCGACGACCTTCGTATTCGAGAGTTGATGACCCGTCTCGCCGACGGAACCGTCACCGAGGTCATCATCGCAACCGACCCCAACCTCGAGGGCGAAGCGACCGCCACCTACCTCAGCCGCCTGCTCAGCTCGATGCAGATCAGCGTCTCGCGGCTGGCATCCGGCCTACCCGTCGGCGGCGACTTGGAGTACGCCGACGAGGTCACTCTCGGCCGCGCGTTCGAAGGTCGCCGCACCGTACAATAGAACCTTGTGGTCACTCAAGGGCGACCACTTTCTTCAATCTTCATCCCA
>CAZPVE010000167.1:0-2707 GCA_964589925.1 uncultured Aurantimicrobium sp.
AAATGCTTCGTCTACAGAATACGCGAAAAGTTCTTGAAATTCGACTTCGAGGTCTTCGGTGATGGGTTCGAGGCATCGTCCGCACTCCCCCACGGCCGTGGTTTCGACCTCAGCGCTGGCCAAAATACCCTCGTGAACCGACTCGAGGCGAAGTTCCAGGTGGATGTTCGCGCCGGCGGGAACCGCCAGCAATCCCTCGCCGAACTTCTCGGGCGCAACGATGTCGAGCGAGAACTCACGCTGCTCGCCGGGACGGTGCATGATGTCGTGCACACTCACGGTGAACGGAGTTTTGGCGAACTTTGTCATGCCTCCAGTGTACGAGGCGCGACGCTGGGCTACTTGTGCGGGTGGGCGTCGAGGTACTCGGCCACCACGTGAGGAACATAGGGGCGAACATCCCCGCCGAGTGCCGCAACCTGACGAACCAGCGAGCTAGAAACATAGGCGTGGCCGGGCTCAGGCAGCATGAACAACGTTTCGATGCCGGCGAGGTTGCGGTTGACCAGAGCCATCGGAGTCTCGTAGGCAACATCAGCCTGGTTGCGGATGCCCTTGATCACAACCTTGGCACCCACCTCGGTGCAGTAGTTGACGAGCAGACCCTCAGACCACGAAGCCACCACGATGTTGTCGGGCAGACCGGCGTTCGCGATCGCCTGCTGGATGAGCAGCACACGCTTCTCGGCCGGAATCAGCGCATTCTTCGCGGGATTGTGAACGACCACGACGTGCACAGTGTCATAAAGGTCGGCCGCTCGCGCGATGACATCGATGTGACCGAGGGTGACGGGGTCGAACGATCCGGGAACAACTGCGATCCTGCTCATGATGCGAGCCTATTGCGTTTTGCTCAGATTGCGAGGCGAGAAGCCCGGCTTAGTTCTTATCGAGAAATTCGGCTTCGCTTTCGGAAAGTCGGCGGGCAATGGCTTTTTTGAGGGCGGGATGCTGTGCCAACGTTGGGTCAGCCGCAAGCAACTCAGCGGCAACCTCACGCGCGGAGGCAATGAGGTCTCCGTCGCGAACGACCCGGAGCAGCTTGAGCGACGAGCGCCCACCCGACTGAATGGCGCCGAGAACATCACCCTCGGAACGGAGTTCAAGGTCGATGCGCGCGAGCTCGAAACCGTCGGTGGTGCTGGCGACGGCATCGACGCGTTCACGGGCGAGTGACTGCGGTGGTGCATCCGTGACAAAAAGGGCCAGGCCCGCGTGCCCACCACGGCCGACGCGACCCCGCAGCTGGTGCAACTGCGAGACACCAAATCTGTCGGCATCGAGGACGACCATCGTGGAGGCGTTGGGAACATCGACACCAACCTCGATCACTGTGGTCGCAACCACAACATCGATGTCTCCGGCGGCAAAAGCCTGCATGACGGCGTCTTTTTCGTCGGCCTTCATGCGTCCGTGGAGGCCCGCGATGCGCCGACCCGCGAGCACCGGCAGCGACTGCAACAGCTGCAGAGTGTTCTCGACCGATGCCCGTTCACGCGGCTTCTCGGAGTCACCGGCGAGTTCAGGGTCATCCACCAGGGCGCCGTCGGCTTCTGCCTCGCCGGCCGCATCAATAGCCGGGCAGACAACAAAGGCTTGTCGTCCGGCGGCGAGCTCTTCACTCATGCGCTCCCAGACGCGGGGCATCCAGCCGGGATGATCGGCCAAAGCTACCGTGTGACTCTCGATGCCCGCTCGGCCCGCCGGCAACTGCGCGATGACCGAAACATCGAGATCTCCAAACACCGTCATGGCGACCGTGCGCGGAATGGGCGTGGCTGTCAGAACGAGCGTGTGCGGAGTGTTTGCTGCCTTGAGGCGAAGAGCCTGACGCTGTTCCACGCCAAAGCGGTGCTGCTCATCGACAACCACAAGGCCGAGATCGAAAAACTCAACCTTGTCGGTCAGGAGGGCGTGGGTGCCAACGATGATGCGGGCCTGGCCTGCGACCGTTCGCAAAAGCGCCTGCCTCTTATCGGCGGCGCCGAGCTGACCGGTAATCAGGGTCGGGATGAGCTTGGCCGACAGATCAGGACCGAGAACTTTGGTGATTGAACGCAGGTGCTGCGCGGCGAGAACCTCGGTGGGCGCCAGCAGGGCGGCCTGGCCACCGTTCTCGACAACCTGAAGCATGGCTCGCAACGCGACCAGGGTCTTACCCGAGCCGACCTCGCCCTGAACGAGCCGGTTCATGGGCGTCGACTTCTCAAGGTCTGCCGCGATCTCGGCCCCGACAGTGCGCTGATCATCGGTCAGCGAGAACGGCAGTTTGGCATCGAACTCGGCCAGCAGGGAGCCAGCGACACGGGGCGTCGCGGTGAGTGTGAGCGCTTCGGCTCGGCGGCTCAACAGCGCCGACTGCAACACCAGCGCCTCTGAAAAACGCAGGGCGTCACGCGCCTGTTGCCACTCGGCGTCGACGCTGGGCTGGTGCACCCACTTCAACGCCGTCTCAAAATCGATGAGTTTGCGTTCGGCGCGAACCTGATCGGGGATCGGATCCTCAACTCCCCCGATCAGTGGCAGCACGAGCTCGACCGCCTTAGCGATCTGCCAGCTCGCGACTGTGCTGGTCGCCGGGTAAATCGGAATAGGTTGTAGGGCCCAGGCTGCGGCATCGGAATCCGACTGGGCGTCGTCTTCGAAAAGCTCATAGTCAGGATGCGCAAGCTGCAACGCATCGCGATAGCGGCTGACCTTGCCCGCG
>CAZPVE010000168.1:0-2689 GCA_964589925.1 uncultured Aurantimicrobium sp.
ACGCCGAGTAACAATCTCGTAAATCCCGCACGGATGCCCGTTCTGCCTCTCGGCAGGGCGGGCATCCGTCATTTAGTGTGAAACCACTATGGATCTGCGAAGGCGCGTAGGGGGGTCGCCCCTTGAGGTGCACCCGATTGCGCTCGGAGCAGCAAACTTCGGCTGGCGCATTCCTGGTGGTCGCGCGGTCGAACAGATGGACCGTTTTGTCGAGCTTGGTGGCAACCTCATCGACACCGCCGACGCTTATTCCTCAGGCCGGTCTGAACAAACCATCGGCACCTGGATGCGCTCCCGCGGGAACCGTGATCAGCTCGTCATCGCCACCAAAGTGGGCAAGTCCGACGACAACCCAGGCCTTTCGGCCAAAGCGATTCGTGCCTCCGTCGACGCATCCCTTGAGCGTCTGCAAACCGACTACATCGACCTGCTGTACTTTCACGCAGAGGATCCGGATCACGGCATCGAGGAGAGCCTCAACGCCGTGGGTGAGCTGATTGCTGCCGGCAAAGTGCGTGCGCTCGGAGCATCCAACTTTTCAACGGATGCCCTTATTCAGGCGCGTGTTTTGGTCTCGTCGGGATTGCCGAGGTTTGAAGCGCTCACCCTGGAGCAGAGTCTGGTCCGTCGCGACGTGGTTGATGCGAATACCAATATGGCTCTCTCGGCTCAAGGGATTTCTTTAATGCCCTACTTCGTGCTTGCGCACGGCTTCCTGGGGCGCTACCGCGACCTCAAGCCGGCTAAGTACGAAGACACGCATCTGCGCCGCGCCCTCAAATATCAAAATCGCCACAGCGCTCCTGTCCTGCGGGCGCTCGATAGCGTCGCCATGAGCCACGGCGTCGACATTGCCACCGTCGCCCTCGCGTGGAGCCTCGGTCAGCCATCGGTTGCTGCGTCGAGCGTGGGCGTTGAGAGCATCTCAGAGCTCGAAGCGTTGATGTACGCGGCTGAACTCCACCTCACCGGGGAGCAGCGCAAACTTCTGGAGAAGGCGTCGAGCCACTAGCTCGCAAGCTCCCCGAATCCATCCCACTCGCATAGGATGGGCTGTTGCTTATGTCCTCCCCAATTGCGCTTCCCCTCGATGTTCCCGAGATGGTGTTTGGCGTATCGGGAGCCGGAGAAATTCGCCGCTCGGTTCTGGCATCGGGTATCCGTGTTCTCACTGAGGTTGTGCCAGGCGCTCGCAGTGTGACGCTCGGCTATTGGGTGGCCGTTGGCTCACGCGATGAGGTCGAGGCCGAGCACGGGGCTTCAGGCGACCACGCCGGCAGTCTCGGATCGACACACTTTCTTGAGCACCTGTTGTTCAAAGGCACTCCAACGCGCACGGCGTTTGACATTGCCGAAGCCTTCGATGGCGTCGGGGGCGAGCACAACGCCGTGACGGCCAAGGAATACACCTGCTACTACGCCAAGATTCGTGACCGCGATCTTGAGATGGCGGTCATGGTCATGAGTGACATGATCGCCTCGAGCATCATTGACCCCGACGAGTTTGAGACCGAACGTGGCGTCATTCTTGAAGAGCTGGCAATGGCCGAGGACGACCCCAGCGACGTGGCGCACGAGCGTCTGTTTGAGTCGGTTCTGGGTGCGCATCCGCTTGGCCGCCCGATTGGTGGCAACCCGGAGACCATTCGCGCGGCCAGCAGGGACGCTGTGGTTGAGCACTACCGGGCCAACTACCGGCCGAATGATCTTGTGATTTCGGCTGCCGGGGCAGTGAGTCACGACGAGCTGGTGGGATGGGTCACTCGGGAGTTGGCTCTCGCCGGCTGGGATCTGGGCCAGCCGGCGACACCCGTTTCGCGCCGCCCTCGGACCCGCACGCAGGTCACCCGAGCGCAAGCATTCACCGCCATCGAGCGCCCGATTGAGCAGGCAAACATCGCTCTCGGTTTCCCCGGAATCACCTCAACGGATGAGCGTCGGCCGACCATGTCGGCGATGAATGCCATCCTTGGTGGCGGGATGTCATCGCGACTATTCCAAGAGATTCGCGAAAAACGCGGACTGGCCTATTCGGTCTATTCCTTCGCTTCTGGCTACTCAGACGCCGGGGTCTTCGGAATGTTCGCCGGGGCATCGCCCAAGAATGCTCCCGAAGTCGTGCGCGTCATGATCGGGGAGCTCGAATCGATTGCCGCCAAGGGTGTGACCGAAGCTGAGCTAGCTCGGGTTAAGGGCCAGCTCGCCGGGTCCACGGCGCTCGCGCTCGAAGACACCGACAATCGCATGACTCGGCTCGGTCGCGCCGAGATTGGTCATGGCGAGTTCTTCGATTACGACGCAACAATTGAGCTGCTCGAGGCAGTAACCACAAGCGGCATTCAAGCGTTGGCATCCGAATTAGTCACCGGCGATTTGTCTATCGTTTCCGTGGGCAAGGCAGACTCGGCGCAATTGCTCTCGATCGCGGAGGCTCGCTAGATGCCGTACACCCTCATTTTGGTTCGCCACGGCGAACAACGTGATGCCGAGCACGGTGTCATCGACGGCCCTCTTTCACCGCGGGGAGTTCGCCAGGCGCAAGCCCTGGCCGACCGTATCAGCGGGCTCGACATCGCTAACGTGTGGCACTCACCGCTGGAAAGAGCGTGGGACACCGTGCGCGTTCTGAGTGAGCGGATGCCCAGCATTACCGCCGCGAATAGCCCCGCGCGCCAGGCGATGCCCCAGC
>CAZPVE010000169.1:0-2645 GCA_964589925.1 uncultured Aurantimicrobium sp.
GATCAACAAAGACCTCGACACCGAAATCGCCGGCAAGAAGGTGCTTCTGATCGAAGACATCATGGATTCCGGCCTCACTCTCTCCTGGCTCGTGAACAACATGGAGTCGCGTGGTGCCGCCAGCGTTGAGGTCTGCGCCATGTTCCGCAAGCCGGAGGCCGTCAAGATCCCCGTCAACGTGAAGTACGTCGGCTTCGACATTCCCCCTGCGTTCGTGGTCGGATACGGCCTCGACTACGCCGAGAAGTACCGCAATGTTCGCGGCCTGGGCGTGCTCGCCCCGCACGTTTACGGCGGCGAAGACCCCCACGCCTAACCAGCGATTGCGCTGACGGCAAACATCCAGCCGAGGCCCTCGGTGAGACCGGTAGCCTAGGAAGACCATGAATCTGAAGAAACTCTTCCGCGGTCCGTTTATTTACGTGCTTCTTGCGATTGCTGCTGTCTGGATCGGCTCGTCGCTCATCTCGATGAACGGCTACAAGCCCGTCACCACCGACCAGGGCCTGACGCTTCTGGCCGAGGGCAAGGTCAAGCAGGCCACCATCTATGGCGGTGACCAGCGCGTTGACATGACCCTCACGGCTCCCGATGCCAAGTACGGCACTGAGGTTCAGTTCTTCT
Source organism: uncultured Aurantimicrobium sp. (assembly GCA_964589925.1). GTDB lineage: Bacteria > Actinomycetota > Actinomycetes > Actinomycetales > Microbacteriaceae > CAIOLM01. The sequence continues at coordinate 625 of CAZPVE010000169.1, forward strand.
GGGTTACCCCCCGTGGTCAGCAGGTCATCACGGCCATCGATAACGCCAAACTCAGCGGCGGATACAACGACGACGTTCCTCACGACAACTGGCTTCTCTCCACCCTCGGATTCCTGCTCCCGATCATTCTGATTGGTGCTTTCTTCTGGTTCATGCTCGGTGCCGCTCAAGGTGGCGGCCGTGGTGTGATGCAGTTCGGCAAGTCGCGTCACAAGCTCGTGACCAAGGAGACTCCGACTGTCACCTTCGCCGATGTTGCTGGTGCCGAAGAAGCCATCGAAGAGCTGGGCGAAATCAAAGACTTCTTGAAAGACCCGGCTCGTTTCACGGCCGTGGGTGCGCGTATCCCCAAGGGTGTTCTGCTTTACGGCCCTCCCGGAACCGGAAAGACCTTGCTCGCCCGCGCTGTTGCTGGCGAGGCCGGAGTTCCGTTCTTCGCGATCTCGGGTTCTGACTTCGTTGAGATGTTTGTGGGTGTCGGTGCGAGCCGCGTTCGCGACCTCTTTGATCAGGCCAAGCAGGCCGCTCCTGCGATCATCTTCGTCGACGAGATCGATGCTGTTGGTCGCCACCGTGGCGCCGGCATGGGCGGCGGTCACGACGAGCGCGAGCAGACCCTGAACCAGATGCTGGTTGAGATGGATGGCTTCGACCCCAAGGTCAACGTCATCATGATTGCGGCAACCAACCGTCCCGACATTCTCGACCCCGCACTTCTGCGCCCGGGTCGTTTCGACCGCCAGATCGGTGTGGATGCTCCCGACCTCGACGGCCGCAAGAAGATTCTTGAGGTGCACGCCAAGAACAAGCCGATGGCCTCGAGCGTTGACCTCGAAGTTGTTGCGCGCAAGACCCCTGGCTTCACGGGTGCCGACCTTGCCAACGTGCTCAACGAGGCTGCTCTGCTGACCGCTCGTTCGAACGCTCAGCTCATCGACAACCGTGCCCTCGACGAGGCTATCGACCGCGTGATCGCTGGTCCGCAGCGTCGCAGCCGCGTGATGAAAGACAAAGAGAAGCTCATCACGGCTTACCACGAGGGTGGTCACGCTCTCGCTGCCGCGGCCATGAACTACTCCGACCCGGTCACCAAGGTCACGATTCTTCCGCGCGGCCGAGCCTTGGGCTACACCATGGTTCTTCCGCTAGAAGACAAGTACTCGGTCACGCGCAATGAGCTGCTCGACCAGCTCACTTACGCCATGGGCGGTCGCGTGGCCGAAGAAATCGTTTTCCACGACCCGACCACGGGTGCGTCGAACGACATCGAGAAGGCCACGAGCATCGCTCGCAAGATGGTCACCGAGTACGGCATGAGCGCCACCGTTGGAGCGGTCAAGCTGGGTGGATCATCCGGTGAGATGTTCTTGGGTCGCGACATGGGTCACGGCCGTGACTACTCTGATGAGCTGGCCGAAAAGGTCGATGCCGAGGTGCGCGCGCTCATCGAGCAGGCACACACTGAGGCCTGGAAGGTGCTCAACAGCAACCGCAAGGTGCTCGACAAGCTTGCCGCCGAGCTGCTCGACAAAGAGACGCTCGACCACAACCAGCTCGCTGAGATTTTCAAGACGGTCAAGAAGCTGCCCGAGCGCCCCGAGTGGCTCTCGAGCACGAAGCGTCCGTCGTCGAAGCTGCCTCCGGTTGTTGTTCCTGCCAAGGAGCGCAGCACGGCGGCTCGTCCGGTTGGGGAGAAGGCGCCTGCTAAGGCTCCGGCCAAGCGCACGACCCGCGCGAGCGCCAAGCCCGCCGCAAAGACCCCGGCTGCCAAGAAGCCGACCACTCGTTCTCCACGCCGCACGACCAAGCCGACCGAGTAGTCCCTCATGGCCGTCGATCGCGATCGTGCTGCTCGAGCCGTGGTTGAACTGTTGACCGCGCTCGGTGAAGATGCGTCGCGCCCGGAATTGGCCAACACCCCAGGGCTTGTTGCGGATGCGCTCAGCGAGTTCGTCGCAGGCATTGGCATTGACGCCACCGTGCACCTCACGGCACTCGAGGCGGCACCATCGGATTCTGAA
>CAZPVE010000170.1:0-2635 GCA_964589925.1 uncultured Aurantimicrobium sp.
TCAAAAGCAATGATTTGTGCCATAAGTAGCTTCGTCCTCCTTGGACAAAATACGTTCCATGATTTAGCACTCAAACGGGTCGAGTGCTAAACCAAGTCTCGCACTCTCGGCCTGCGAGTGCAAACCGAGAGGGCTACTCTGTGGCTGATTTCTGCTTACTTTGAGGGAGTAGGCGTGGGGGTGGTGGCCGCAGCAACCAGCTTGACACTGCCGTAGGTGGGAGGCATCTCAATCCAAGTGTTACCCGAAGCCAGAGTGACCGGCTTGCCTGCGGCATCGGTGAACTTGATCGGAGCCTCGCGGCTGGCCTTTGACCAGTTGATTGCGAGCGTCTTTCCTCCGGCCGAGACCGTTCCCTTGCCGCTGGTGACCAAGATCGTCTTGGGCACATAGCCATACTGGCGGCTGATTGAGACGGTGAGAGTCACCACGTTGGTTGCTGAAAGCTGCTTCTTCGACTGGTCGTAGTCGGGCTTACCCTCCTGGAAGCGAAGGTACTTGCCGGATGCGGCATCCCACTTCCACGCGGGGTAGCGCTCGCCACTGAAGGTGACGTTGATGGCTGAGGTCGGTGCACCAGCAACCGCTGCCGAGGCTTGGTCGGGCTTGGCGGCGAAATCGAACATCTTCTGGGGTGCAGCCAAGGTTCCGTGGGCGGCGATGAGCTCCGGTGCCTTGACCAGCACGTTGTGAGGAGCATCACGCTTGTCGGTGCGGTACATGTACTTCTCAGTGTCTGCTGCACCGTGAACCGCGTTGTACACCGGTGTCGACTTCATCATGCTGACGAACTTCTGCTGACCACCCGAGTAGGCAACGATGCCGAGGAAGGGGGTGATGATGTCCGGGTCCATGGGGCGGATGCTTCGAACCGGCCCAATGGTCGAGGGAACGTGAGAGTGCCAGACGGCAACATAGCGGGTGAGTCCGCCCTCAACAAGCTCTTCAAAGACGACGTCGGTGGACTCAAGTCCCCACTGAGGACGAGCCTCTTCGTGGTTATCAATCTTGGCAGCGAGGGAGGGGTGGTTCAGCGAGTCTGCGGAGACGAGTTCACCCGTGAGAGGCGCGGGGACGCCCGCGGGGGCCTGCGATCCTCCAGAAACGGAAGTGGCGTTGCCGCCCGAGCCACTACAACCCGACAGCAACGCCAGAGCTGTTGCCGCAGCAATACCAACAGAAACGAAACGACCTACGCGTGAAATGCTCATGCAAACACGCTAACTCGTCGCGGCTGGGGATTGCTGTGCGACATCAGCAAGTTTGGGGAAATTTTGGTAAATTCCCCGAGGACTTAAGCCAGGCGAACGCCTTCGGCCTGAGGACCCTTGTTTCCAGTTCCAACTTCAAAGACAACCTTCTGGCCCTCTTCGAGAACCTTGTAGCCGTCCATGTCGATAGCCGAGAAGTGGACGAAAACGTCCTGCTCGTCGCCGTCTACGGTGATGAAGCCGTAGCCTTTTTCAGCGTTGAACCATTTAACGGTTCCAGTCGCCATGTGTTTCTCCAATTGCAGTAATAAACCGACAGGCGCGAGAACCGCGAAAGCCGTTGCCTAACCCTAGCGCGAGAAACTCGCGACACGAACAACTTGGTGACAAGTGGTTTCGGCGCGCTGTACCAGTTGCGTCACTAGTTGGTGGCGCTAGGCAGGTAATCGCTTCCGATCACCACAGTGAGCGGAACACCGCTCTCACTAAATGCGCTGGTGAATTTGGTCGTGCACGTGGCACCGAGCACCTGGCAGACACCCTTGGCTGCGCCCTCATATCCCTTTTGGTAGTAGAACACGATGGTCTTCGTTGCAGTGGTTTCGCTCGAGCTCGAGATGGTTCCCACCGTGAAGCCGGCACGCTTCAAGGCTTCTCCGGCCTGACTGCCCAAACCGTTCTGTTCGGTTCCGTTGAAGATGCTGATGGTGGCTTGCGGGTCAACGGTGGGTGCCGCCGTGGGGGCTGCGGTTGACGAATTGGACGAAGCCGGGAACAGGAAGCCCACGATGTCGATGCGGCCATTGAAAGCAAAGATGGCGAGCGTGCCCACGCCGACGATAACTCCCGTGATGAGCGCGGCCCAGGCAAAAGCAACCCCCGGGTGTGTCACGCGTGGGGCACGGTGAGCGCCACGGCGGTCAATGCTCACCGGAAGTTCGTCGAAGCGATCCTTCTCAATCGTTGTGCGGGTCACTTGTCACGATCTTTCTGGTGGGATGGGTGAAGGCGAACATCTCGGCTGCGACGACGCTGCTCTCGCTCGCGCTGCAGGCGCTTGATGAGCATGGGGTCGAACTCCAGCGCGGCACGCGAGTCGAGCAACGTGCTGAGGCTGCGGTAGTAAGCGGTCGGAGACATCGCAAGTTCCTGGCGAATCGCCTCGTCTTTGACTTCGGGGCGGTGAACCCAGGACTGCTCAAAAACGAGGATGGCCTTCTCGACATCTGACAACCCTTGGCGAGGAGTGTCCGCGGGCGACTGCTCTGCAACCACGTCTTGCTCCTTACCGATCCGAATCTGCTCCAAGTCTAAAGCCCTCATCGGACACCGAATGTGTGAGGACCCTGAGAGCACATCCACGGGGAAATGGGGCCGGCTATGGGACTCGAACCCACAACCCCCGCTTTACAAGAGCGGTGCGC
>CAZPVE010000171.1:0-2583 GCA_964589925.1 uncultured Aurantimicrobium sp.
CCGCAGCCTTCGAGGTGGGTGGCGACGACGGCCGCCATCTCCGGCGACAGCGTGCCGGCGGCATGGCTGACGATGGTCGCGGGGTCGAGGTGGTGGCGCGGGTTCATGCGACCTCCCCGATCTCGCCCTGCAGGCGCAGGAATCACTGCCCTGAGCGACTCAAGATTTTCTGCCGCGAGCAGCTCGCCGGCGCCCGCGGCGAGATACGAGAATCCTTCGGTCGCCTGCGGACCAGCATCCAGCCACATGAGGTCATCAGCCACCGTCGCTAGCTGTGCATGAACGAGCGCGGGATCAACCCACGCGGGCAGCACACGACGATTCACCGAGACGGTCACGGTACTAGCCTAGGGAGCATGGGTCTTGAGGCTGGACGATACCGATTCAACGGTGAATCCCTGCTCCCCATTGAGATTGAAACAAAGCTTCGACTGTATGTCGCCGACTCATGGCTGACCGTCGATGGCGCCACGATTGCGCTGGAACGCCACTTCACCCGATTTGCTCACAGTGCGGATGCTCAGGGCATGGTTCGTGCGGCGGATCCGTTCCTGGCAGCCGTGCGTCAAGCCCTTCCGCGCACGGGTGCGTGGTTTCCCCGCATCGAGCTGACCGAGCGCGGTGAGCTCCAGCTCTCGCTGCGCCCCGCGCCCGAGCGAACGGAGTCGGTGGTCTTGTGGACAGCCCCGACCGACCCGCGGGTTGAGCCCTCGATCAAGGGGCCCGACATTGACTCCCTCGAAGAGCTTCGTGCCCAGGCCCGTGATGCTGGGGCCACGGAGCCCGTCATTTTGACTGCGAACGGTGATGTTGTCGATGGAGCCACAACCTGCCTGTTGTGGTGGCGAGACGGCTCATTGTTTATGCCACCTCTGGAATATGACCGCGTCGAAAGCGTGACCGTCACCGTTCTGCGCTACCTAGCCATGGAGGCCGGGGTCACGATCAGGGAGCAAGCCGCGACGCCCGAATCTCTCGCAGGTGCCGAAGTCTGGGCAGTCAACGCTTTGCACGGCATCCGACCGGCCAGGTCCTGGGTAAACGGCCCGGAACTCACGGTCAATGAACAGCGCGTCTCGCTGTGGCGTGGTTGGTACGAGAGCCTGCGCCGGGCGTGACAAACTAACTCTCGTGTTTTCATCGCCGAAGAAGCAGCGCTCGCGCCCGACGCGCGAAGTCATGCACATTGCTGCTCGCTGGGAAGACCGCCTGCACGAGTGGCGTCGCACGGTGGCAAGGTCTCGCAAATATGCCGTGACCGTAGTGCCCTACCGCGGCTATGGCTCTCCCACTTCGGTTCGCATTCTCTGTCGCGTTTTGTTGACGCGCGTGCCGAAGCCCGGCAGTCGCCTCGAGAAGAAGTTCGCTAAGCGGTCGGACGGCGTGCGCGGATGGCGCAGTTTCGTGAGCGTTCCGGTGAGCCAGGCGGTCGTCAAGATAACAATCGAAGGCGAAGAGCACGTCGTGACCGCCGATCGCGGTGGCGTGGTCGACACGCTCATCAACATGACACTGTCGCCGGGCATCCACAAAGTGAAGATTCAGTCGGAGAACTCGCAGGTCGCCGAAGCTGAGGTAAATATTGCGCCGGCTGATGCCACACTCGGCTTGATTTCTGACGTGGATGACACCGTCATGGTCACCGCACTCCCTCGTCCGTTCTTGGCCTTCTGGAATGCGTTTGTGCTCAACGAGCACGCGCGCGTTCCCACGGCCGGGATGGCCGTGTTGCTGAGCCGCATCGTTCGTCACCAAAAGGGCATGCCGGTCTTCTACCTCTCGACCGGCGCATGGAACGTAGCCCCCACTCTGCGTCGCTTTTTGAGCCGAAACCTGTACCCGATCGGCGTGATGCTGCTGACCGACTGGGGCCCCACGCACGACCGCTGGTTCCGCAGCGGGCAAGAACACAAGCGCGCGCAGCTCGAGCGCCTGGCCAGCGAGTTTCCGAACATCAAATGGATTCTGGTGGGCGACGACGGCCAGCACGACGAAGAGATCTATACCGAGTTTGAGGCCAAGCACCCCAACAACGTGGCCGCTGTCGCTATTCGCCAGCTCTCGACTTCTGAGGCCGTTCTCGCTGGTGGTCGCAAGAAGGGCCTGGCCAAGTCGCTGCACGGCGGCGCACCCTGGGTTTACGGCGGAGACGGCGCAAGTTTGTTTGATCAGCTCATCTCACTGGGCGTCATCGAATACCACTAAAGCTTTATTGTCGGTGGGGTTTCCTATCGTGGCTTTTCGAAGATATATTCGAATAGTCAAGGAGCACTCATGCAGATCAACGAAGGCATCAATGTCGAGGTTTCGGCCGCAGGCAGCCCCATTCGATTTACCTGGCGCGGTATCACCTACACCGTGGTGAGCGCGCCCGAGCGCTGGCTCACGCGTCGCGCCTGGTGGACCGAGCCCACAAGCGTTTCGCGCGGCTCGACCGCGGGGCTGCTCGATGTTCCGGTCTGGCGCGTCGACGCCACTCCCCTGTCGGCCGCAGGTGCCGGCATGGATGGCGTGTTTGACCTCGCCCGATTCGAAACCCGAGTCGGGTGGCAGCTCATGAACGCCTGGACCGACGTTCTCGAC
>CAZPVE010000172.1:0-2569 GCA_964589925.1 uncultured Aurantimicrobium sp.
TGGCCGAAGAGGTCATCTTCTGGTCGACCAAAGAATTCGGGTTTGTCACGCTGCACGACAGCTACTCCACCGGCTCGTCGATCATGCCCCAAAAGAAGAACCCCGATATCGCCGAGCTTGCCCGTGGCAAGAGCGGTCGACTCATCGGCAACCTCACGGGTCTGTTGGCAACCCTCAAGGGTCTTCCCTTGGCCTACAACCGTGACTTGCAAGAAGACAAAGAACCCGTTTTCGACTCGGTCGATACTCTCGAGGTCTTGCTGCCGGCATTCACCGGCATGATTGCCACGCTCACGTTCAACACCGAGCGCATGGCCGAGTTGGCCCCTCAAGGCTTCTCCCTGGCCACCGACGTTGCAGAGTGGTTGGTCAAGCAGGGTGTGCCTTTCCGTGACGCCCACGAAATCTCGGGGGAGTTGGTTCAGTTCTGTGAGGCCAACGGTCTCGAGCTTCATGAACCCACGGATGCGCAGTACGCAGCCATCTCGAAGCACCTCGCACCAGCAGTCCGTAGTGTGCTCACAGTGCGTGGCTCCGTCGAGAGTCGCTCCGGCGCAGGTGGCACCGCTCCCAAGGCGGTCGCGGCCCAGCTCAAGCAGCTCACCACCGCCGTCGCCAAGCTTGCTCGCGCTCTCGACCTTGAGGAGCGCTAGTGAGCACTCCGGCGCAGCTGGCCCAGCAGTCGAACGACGCATCTTTCGACACTCTCTGGGATGAACTCGTGTGGCGTGGCTTGATCCACGTCTCGACCGATGCCGCCGAGCTCAAGAAACTCTTGGCAGGCGACCCGATCACCTACTACTGCGGGTTTGACCCCACCGCGCCGAGCCTGCACCTGGGCAACCTCGTTCAGATTCTTCTCCTGCGCCGCCTGCAGCTGGGCGGTCACAAGCCATTGGGTCTTGTCGGCGGATCGACCGGACTGGTCGGCGACCCTCGCCCGACTGCCGAGCGCACCTTGAACACGCACGAGACCGTCGCCGAGTGGGTGGGCTACCTTCGCTCGCAGATTGAGAAGTTCCTCTCGTTCGAGGGCGCTAACGCGGCTCGCATGGTGAACAACCTTGACTGGACCGCACCGCTGTCGGCCATCGATTTCCTGCGTGAGATTGGCAAATTCTTCCGTGTCGGCGCAATGCTCAAAAAGGATGCGGTCAGCGCGCGCTTGAACTCCGAGGCAGGAATCTCCTACACCGAGTTCAGCTACCAGATTCTGCAGGGCCTTGATTTCCTGGAGCTCTACCGCTCCTACGACTGCGTCTTGCAGACCGGCGGCAGCGACCAGTGGGGAAACCTGACCAGCGGCATCGACCTCATCCACCGCGCCGAGGGCAAGAGCGTTCACGCGATTGGCACGCCGCTGATCACCAACAGCGATGGCACCAAGTTCGGCAAGTCAGAGGGCAACGCGGTGTGGCTCGACGCCACCATGACGAGCCCCTACGCCTTCTACCAGTTCTGGCTCAACACCGACGATGCCGATGTCATCGATCGTCTGAAGGTATTTACTTTCCTTTCGCGTGCTCAAATCGACGAGTTGGCAGAGGCTGTGGCGACGGAACCGTTCAAGCGCGCCGCCCAGCGCACGCTTGCTTACGAGGTCACCTCGCTCGTGCACGGCACCGAGGCAACGGATGCTGCTATCGCCGCCGCCGCAGCGCTCTTCGGCCAGGGCGAACTCACCGAGCTCGATGCGGTCACACTCGAACAAGCTTTGCGTGAACTTCCCAACACCACGGCTCCAGCATCCGCTCAGGTAGCGCAGCTGCTCGTTGACACCGGACTCGTCGACAGCACCTCGGCCGCCCGTCGCGCGATCGCCGAGGGTGGCGTCTACCTAAACAACGTCAAGGTGGATGCGCCAGACGCCCTTCTCGAAGGGCACATCCTGCCCTCTCGCATGGCAGTCCTCCGCCGCGGCAAGAAGACCCTCGCGGGCATCTTCGTCGAGTAAATAGGCACTCTCGACCTTGGCCGCGGCGAGATCCAGGGGGAGTGACGAGCGCGACACGCCCGGGTTGCAATCAGGATTTGCGGCGACCAAAAATTCACACTATGTTTATCTCTTGTCGCCCAAAGGTGCGAAGCCGGCTTCTTAGCCGCTCGGCCTCAAGTGAGACATTCGCTCCACCAACAGTTATCTGGGGGTGCAGCACCGCTTACCAGGCGCAACGATGCGAACGGGAAGAACCTTCGAGAGATGGTTTAGACCTTAATTTGCAGCGATGCGCCTGATTACGTAAGCTAGGACAGTTGCCCTGAATTCGAGAGCCCATGGCTTTCCTAATCAGGAGCGTCCGATCCTTGAGAACTCAACAGCGTGCACATTGTCAAATGCCAAATACCTCGTGGCTAGCTTTTGGCTAGTCAAGAGATTCCTTTGGAAAAAATTAAAGACAACAAAACATGTCAGCAATGACTGTTCTGTTTTGTCAGAATCAAACTCGTAGCGGCTCTTCCCATTCCGGAAGGTCGCTACTAACGATTTCCGGTGAGCTTGCTCGCCGGTATCACTCTTTTACGGAGAGTTTGATCCTGGCTCAGGACGAACGCTGGCGGCGTGCTTAAC
>CAZPVE010000173.1:0-2556 GCA_964589925.1 uncultured Aurantimicrobium sp.
TGTACCGCAAGGACGATAAGCCGGGCCGCGCGCTGGTGACGGCGTTTCCCGCGCGCGGACCAGCCGTGACGACGCGCTTGCTGCCCGGCACTTACACGGTGGCGCACACGGCGCCGCCGAGCCTGGAGGACCAGTCGCTATTTCAGGAGCTGAGCGCGCATGGCCTGATTCGGCTTGGCAAAAACGGCCTGGCCGAGCTGGCGCCACGCGACCTGGCTGCCTGGCAAGCCGCGCCCGAAACGGCGCGCGCGGGCCAGCTTGAAGGCTGGCGCAGCGTGGCGCGCGACGCGGCCAGAGCAAACATGCGCAGTTCGTCACTTCGCACCTGCTGGCGGAGGTCGTCGGTGGCCAGGGGTGGATCGGTGATGGCTTGAGCGTGCAGCAGCGACCCTCGCAAGCGGAGGTTGGGCCACGCGCCTTCTTGCACGGCGGCGATGGCAACCACCCGGTATTCGTCGCCGATGAGAGCGGCGGGGGTGCACACCAGCACCGATTCAGTCACCGGCGCCGCTGTGAGGGTGTCTTCGGGGAGCTCCGCGCGCAGCATGGCCTCAACGAAGTCTGCCGGCGGGTGATCAGGCTCGCGCTCGACTGAGCGCTTGGCCATGGTGAAAAGTTCGAGCACCGCATCGAGGTTGCGGTTGGCCTCGTGGCCGAGGATTCCACCCTGAGCTGCCTCCTGGGGCCACGATTTTGCCGCGGGCGAGCCGTGCCAGGCCGCCCAGAGGAGCTCCTCGACAGACGCTCCAGTCGAGGCCAGCTCTCGGAGCTGCGCGATAGTGGCAGCCAGTCGCGACGCACGCTTGGCAGCATTCATGTCGATGTCGCTGAAACCGCCCGCGGTAAGCAATTCGGATCGCAGCAACTCATCGCCTCGACGCGGCGCATCGTTGGCGATCTCGGCGTGCCGCAACACCTGGCGCAGCCGACGAACCTCGATGACACTCAAGCCGCCGAGGGGCCCGGTGAGAAGTTCAGGGGTGAGGTCGACGGTGAGCTTGTGCGGGTTGAGTGACACCTGGATGAGCTGAAGCAGTGCACGCGTGATGGTTTTGTCGCGCAAATTTTGCTCGGAGGCGAGAGTGCGCGTGGGAATCTCGTGGGCCCCGAGGAGACGGGCAACCTGCGGCACGAGCGACCCGCTGCGGACCACGACAACCATGTCGGAGTAGTTGATTTTGTCGTGGATGCGACGTTCACGAAGCAAGCGACCAACCGCAGCAATCTCGGCGGTGAGTGACTCGCGTTCAACGAAGGCGATGTCTCCGGGGGTGACTCCGGGCGAGGCCAGCGCAGCGCGCTGTTCGACCGCGAGGGCGGTGCCCACGAGGCCGGTGAGCTTGCTCACGGCCCCGCGAATCGCCGCCCCGTGGCGATAAACAAAGTCGAGGGAGTATCGGGCTGCCCCGGGAACAACCGTGGCGGAGAACTCCCCGAGCACGGCAGGAATGGCGCCGCGGAATGTGGTTGCCGAGGTGTCGGGGTCACCAAAGATGACGACCGGCACATCCCGTGAAGCAAAAGCGCGGAGCAGATTGATGGCTCCTCGGGTGAGCTCTTGCGCGTCGTCGACGACCACCATGCGCACGTGCGACATGACGGACGGATCGGCGAGAGTAACCACGGCCTGTCGCATGAGCGTGGCGGCATCGAAGTCGTTCTGGCGGTTGAAGGCCAGAGTGTTTTCGAGCGGGCCATGCCAGAACGCGGCGGCGGCCACCCATTCAGGGCGGCCCTGTTCGCGGCCGAGGCGCTCAAGGTCGGCGTGGGTGAGACCGCTCTCCACGCAGCGAGCCAGCAGGTCTCGAAGCTCGGTGCGGAACGTTTGGCTTTGCACGACATCGTGATCGAGGCCGGGAGCCCACAGACCGCTCGTCGCCCGGTCGGCCAAGAGTTCGCTCAGGACTTGGTCGTGTTCGGCACCGGTGAGCATGCGGGGAATGTCGACGCCCCGAGCGAAAGCGCCTTCGGTAGCCAGTGAAAACGCCACCGACATGGGGGTGCGAGCAAGCGGGCCATTGGTAGCGACACGCAATCGCTGAGCCAAGGCCAGACGCAACCGGTTTGCCGCCAAGCGCTGCGGAGTGAGCACCAGGATGCTCTCGGGAGCAAATCCGTCGCGCTCGACCCGGCGGGCCACCAACTCGATGAGCGTGGCCGTTTTGCCGGAGCCGGGAGCCCCCAGAACGGCAGCCGACTCCCCCAGGGGCATATCTGCCACACGACGCTGGGCCGCGTCGAGCTCCACGGCGCGAAAAACCTGCGCGGGAGCTGAAAAAGCCTTAGGAGGAGTCATCGGTTCCACGCTAGCGCGAGCCACCGACATTGGAGCCGGTAACATGACAGGTGAATCTACGAAAGGGTTTGAATCCGTGGAAATCCGCATCGGCATCGTAAACACCGCACGCGAACTCAACTTCGAGAGTGACGACAACGCCGCCGCCATCGAGGCCGCTGTTGCTGCCGCTCTCAACGGAACCGCGCCCTTCCTCAAGCTCAGCGACGACAAGGGCAAGGTATACCTGGTGCCCACCGCAACGATCGGCTTCGTCGAAA
>CAZPVE010000174.1:0-2512 GCA_964589925.1 uncultured Aurantimicrobium sp.
CCGTCACCGTCGATTGCCCACACGGTGCGGTCCGGCTCGGCAACTTTTGCACCCATTGCAGCAGGAACCGAGTAACCCATGGTTCCGGCACCGCCCGAGTTGAGCCAGGCGCCGGGGCGCTCGTACTTGATGAACTGGGCAGCCCACATCTGGTGCTGACCAACACCCGCGGCGTAAATCGCCTCGGGGCCGCTCAGCTCGCCGATGCGCGAGATGACGTATTGCGGTGCGAGCAGTCCGTCGTGCGGTTCTGCGTACCCGAGAGGGAACTCGGCGCGCAAACCGTTCAGGCGATCCCACCAGGCGTCGATGTCCAACTTCTTCTTGCCGATTTCGGCGGCAAACGCATCGGTGAGATCCGGCAGCACGTCTTTGAGATCACCCACGATGGGAACCTCGGCCGCACGAATCTTGCCGATCTCGGCAGGGTCGATGTCAACGTGGATGACCTGGGCCTTGGGCGCGAAGAGCGACGCCTTGCCGGTAACACGGTCGTCGAAACGAGCACCCAGGGTGATGAGTAGGTCGGCCTCTTGCAGGGCGAGAACGGCCGGAACAGTTCCGTGCATACCGGGCATACCCAGGTTGAGCTCGTGCGAGTCGGGGAACGCACCGCGAGCCATCAGCGTGGTGACAACGGGCGCGCCAACCAGCTCGACAAGCTTTTTGAGCTCGGGAGCAGCATGCGCACGAACGATTCCACCACCGACATAGAAGACGGGCTTCTTCGCAGCAGCGATGAGCTCGGCGGCAGCCTGAATCTGCTTTCCGTGAGCTTTGGTAACCGGACGGTATCCGGGCAGGTCGTAAACCGGCGGCCATGCGAAGTCGAGCTCGCCCTGCTGGGCATCCTTGGTGATGTCAACAAGAACCGGGCCTGGGCGGCCGGTGCTGGCGATTTCGTAGGCTGAAGCGATAGCGCCGGGGATGTCTTCCGACTTGGTCACCAAGATCGAGTGCTTGGTGATCGGCATGGTGATTCCGACGATGTCGGCCTCTTGGAACGCGTCGGTGCCCATCAGGTGGCTGAAAACCTGGCCGGTGATGGCCAACAGCGGAACCGAATCCATGTAGGCGTCAGCAATCGCCGTAACCAGGTTGGTCGCGCCGGGGCCAGACGTCGCAATGCAAACGCCTACCTTGTCGGTCGAGGATGCGTAACCTTCGGCAGCGTGACCAGCACCCTGCTCGTGACGAACCAGAATGTGGCGAATCTTCTTGGTGTCCATGAGCGGGTCGTAGACGGGCAGAATCGCGCCGCCGGGCAGACCGAACACGTCGGTGACACCCAGAAGCTCCAGCGAGCGCACAACGGCCTCAGCACCCGTGATGCGGGTAGCCGAAGCCTTCTTGGCAGGTGCAGATGTTTCGTCAGACATACAGAGTCCTTGGAATAGGTGAGAAAAGGTGGGGGTCGGTGTTACCCGGTGATTGCGCCCTCAGAAGCGGAGTGCACGAGCTTGGAGTACTTGGCAAGTACGCCACGCGTGTACCGCGGAGGAAGCGGTTCCCAGCCGGTTCGGCGGGTTGCGAGTTCGGATTCGTCAACGAGTAAGTCGAGCGTCCGAGCCGCGATATCGACCCGTATCAGATCACCATCGCGCACGAGGGCGACGGGTCCACCGTCGACAGCCTCGGGGGCTATGTGGCCGATGCACAGTCCGGTTGTGCCGCCTGAGAATCGTCCGTCTGTCAATAGTAGAACATCTTTGCCGAGTCCGGCGCCCTTGATGGCAGCGGTGATTGCCAGCATCTCGCGCATACCCGGGCCACCCTTGGGGCCTTCGTAGCGGATGAGCACGATGTCACCCTTGTTGATCTTGCCTTCGGTGAGGGCATCCATGGCAGCACGCTCGCGCTCAAACACACGCGCAGGACCCTCGAATACTTCGAGGTCGAAGCCGGCGGTCTTGACGACGGCACCCTCAGGCGCGAGGGATCCGTGCAGAACGGAAAGTCCACCGCTTGCGTGGATGGGGTTGTCGAGCGTGCGAATAACCTCGCCATCGAGCGGCTGCAGGTTCATCTCGGCCAGGTTCTCGGCGAGAGTCTTGCCGGTCACGGTGAGAGCGTCGCCGTGCAACAGGCCAGCGTCGAGCAGCGCCTTCATGACGACGGGAACACCGCCGACACGGTCGACATCGTTCATGACGTACTTGCCGAACGGCTTGAGGTCACCCAGGTGCGGAACCTTGTCAGCAATGCGGTTGAAGTCTTCGAGCTTGAGGTCAACCTCGGCCTCGCGAGCGATTGCGAGCAGGTGAAGAACAGCGTTGGTGGAACCACCGAAGGCCATGACGATGGCAATGGCGTTCTCGAAAGCCTTCTTGGTCAGGATGTCGCGAGCGCGGATTCCCTTGCGAATCAGGTTGACAACAGCCTCACCCGAGCGATGTGCGTAGTAGTCGCGGCGACGGTCAGCGCGGTGCGGAGCAGCCGATCCGGGCAGGCTCATGCCGAGGGCTTCAGCAACCGAAGCCATGGTGTTTGCCGTGTACATACCGCCACAGGC
>CAZPVE010000175.1:0-2510 GCA_964589925.1 uncultured Aurantimicrobium sp.
TGGCTTCACACTCGGCGAAGCTGTGGCCGGAACCTGGTTGCCGATTGCGCTAGTTCAGGGCGCTTCGATGGGCGCAGCTGCAGCGAGCTTCGGCCTGAGTCTCTACTTTGCTGGCATGACCCTGGGTCGCTTTACAGGAGGACTCGTGGTCGACCGAATCGGACGATCAAAGTCCCTTCTGCTTTATCCCAGTGTTGCCATCCTTGGCATACTTATTGTTGCCGCCACTCCCCTGGCACATATGCCTTATGTAGGCGCTGCACTCTGGGGTCTTGGGCTCTCCGTGGGATTCCCCCTGTGCGTCTCCGCGCTCAGTTTTGAGCCTCGCCTGGCTCCGACACGTGTTGGCTACCTTGCTACTACGGGCTCCGTCTCCGTCACCACTGGCCCTCCCCTCATCGGAGTCGTTGGTCAATTCACGGGCCTGCTCACAGCCTTCCTCATTCCCGCCGTGATCCTCGCCGGCGGCCTCTTTGCAAACCGCCACACCAAGTTGGCGCCGCACGAGTTGAAGCATCACGAGACTGCCCTGGACGAGGTCTAGCCCGTGCCTCAACATCCGTCGCGGGCACTTTTCGTTGCTCTAACCGCCTTCTTCTTTATGTTCGGATTCTCCGGAGCCGCCTGGATCGTGCGGATTCCCGAGATTCGGCACATCGTTCATGTCAACGTTGCAACTATTGGGTTCATCTTTCTCGCCGGCTCCCTCGGCGCGATGATTTCACTCACCGCCGCGCCACGATTCATCGCGCGCTTCGGTGCTCGCAAAACGGTATTCCTCGGCTTTTTGATCATTTTGACCGGCGGCCTCACCTCGGCCCTTGCACTCGTGACAGAGAGCCCCGAGATGCTCGCAGCAACAAGCTTTATCTCAGGCTTGGGCATCGGATTCTGCGATGTGGGCGCAAACGTCGAAGGAGCTGCCCTCGAGAAGCGAGTGAGCAAGTCTCTCCTGCCACAACTTCACGGATCCTTCAGCCTTGGAACACTCATTGGGGCACTTCTAGGATCGGTAGCGATCACAATCGGCCTCAGCGTTCCCCTCCAAACGATTCTCATCAACGCGCTATACGTTCTCGTCTTTACTTCTCTGATTCGCTTCCTCCCCGTCGGCACTGGTCTCGAACACGGAGAGCACGCCACGGCCACCCCCACAAGCAAGGCGGAGCGACGAGCCAACTGGACCAATCCTCGACTTGTCTTCTTGGGGCTGGCGATTTTTGGAGCGTCCGTTGCTGAAGGTGGCGCGAACGATTGGCTGGCACTCGCAATGGTCGACGACTATGGAATTGCAGCATCCGAGGCAGCATTGACATTCGCAGTCCTGGTGGGGGCGATGACGGTGGTTCGACTCACGGGTGGTCGCATGGTTGATCGCTTCGGCCGTGTCGCTGTCTTGCGGTTTTATGGGATCGCGGGCGTTCTGGGCGTGATTTTAGTCATCCTTGGAGCACCAAACCCTGCTTTCGCCTGGGTTGGAGCAGCCCTGTGGGGCTCTGGGGTTGCTCTGGCGTTTCCCCTCCTCCTGTCGGCGGCAGCTGACGGCGAGAATTCGAGCGGACGTGTCGCCGTGGTCACAGCGTTTGGTTACGCAGCATTTCTCGTTGCTCCTCCCCTGCTCGGCTTCTTGGGCCAGACGATTGGGCTCCTGAATATGTTCTGGGTCTTCACTGGGTTGATTGGCCTCCTCGTCATATTTGCTGGCGCAGCCAAACCATTGGCAGATGTGCCAACCTATGAGGCATGACGTCATACGTTCTCGCCGTTGACAACGGCACCACGAGCACCCGAGCAATCATCTTCGATGACCAGGCAAACAAAGTGGGAAGCGCTCAGAAGGAAACTACTCAGATATTCCCTCAGAGCGGCTGGGTCGAACATGACCCGATTGAAATCTGGATAAACACCCAAGAGGTGATTTCGAAAGCGCTGGTTGACGCAAAGCTCTCCCCCGCAGACATCAGTGCAGTTGGAATTACGAACCAGCGGGAAACCACGATTGCCTGGGACCTCACGAGCGGCCGGCCCGTCTATAACGCGATCGTCTGGCAAGACACCCGAACGCAAGAGTGGGTGGACGAACTCTCGCGGACTGCAGACTTTGCCCACATCACATCGGCGACTGGCCTGCCGGTAACCGCATACTTTTCAGCATCAAAGATGCGCTGGATTCTCGACAATGTCCCGGAAGCGCGAGAGCTGGAAGCCAAGGGGCACCTCGCCTTTGGCACGCCGGACACCTGGCTTGCATGGAACCTGACTGGAGGCTCCAACGGCGGGCGACACGTGACCGACGTCACCAACGCCTCCCGAACCCTTCTGATGAACCTGGCTGAGCTTCGCTGGGACGGTGACCTGGTTCGCACTTTCGGAATTCCTGAGTCTGTCTTGCCGGCCATCCTCCCGTCATCCGGCGATTTCGGCACCTGCACGACATCATTACCTGGCGTTCCCCTCGTCGGGATTCTTGGCGACCAACAAGCAGCCACATTCGGTCAGGGGGCGTTCGC
>CAZPVE010000176.1:0-2509 GCA_964589925.1 uncultured Aurantimicrobium sp.
CGGCCGCGGCACGCCTGCGTCGCCTCGATGAAACCGCTAAAATTACGGTTTATGAGCAAGGCCCTTTTGTTTCCTTCGCTAACTGCGGCCTTCCCTATTTTGTTGGGGAAGTGATCCCCAAACAGTCAGATCTCCTCCTTCAGACTCCAACAGCTCTGTGGAATCGCTTCCGAATCAACGTTCAGGTTGAGTCACGTGTGACCGCCATTAACCCGGCTGAGCGCACTGTCTCCGTCCTCAACCTCGAGACGGGCGAAACGGTGACCGATTCGTATGATTCCCTCGTCATTTCAACAGGTGCTGCTCCTCGTCACCTCGACATTCCAGGAGCCGAACGCGCCCTGAGGTTGCGGGATGTGCCCGATGCAGTCGCTATCAAGGAAGCTGTTGACCGCGCGGCGGAGACCACTCTGGGGCAGCCGACGGCTGTCATTCTCGGTGCGGGGTTCATCGGAATCGAACTTGCCGAAAATCTGCAGCATCGAGGCGTTGCCGTCACTCTGGTTCAGTCTCAACCCCAGGTCCTGCCCCAATTCGATCCAGAGATGATCGAGCCGTTCCAAAAAGCGCTTGAGAACAATGGAGTCACGCTGATGCTGGGCTCCAAAGCGGTGAGTATCGGCGACCGCAGCGTGACGCTCTCCGGAGGTGAGGAGATCCCCGCGGATATCGTCATTTCATCCGTGGGCGTCGTCCCTGATCACCACCTTGCTGTGGATGCGGGTCTCAGAATTGGCGCAGCTGGCGGCATCTGGGTGGATGATCAACAGCGCACCAGCGACCCCCACATCTACGCTGTCGGCGATGCAGCTGAGAAGACGTCGTTCTCCACGGGAGACCCGCAGATGATTTGGCTTGCCAACCTGGCAAACCGCCACGGACGACTCGTGGCCGATGTGATCGCCGGCGAGAAAACTTCTTCAAGGTCCTCGCTCGGGACGGGCATCATTGGTGCTTTCGGCATGGCGGCCGCCCTGACTGGGCTGACTGAAAAGGCTGCAGTCGCCGCGGGCATTCCGCACGCTATCGTGCACCTGCATCCGAGCTCGCACGCCGGGTACTACCCGGGCGCGCAACATGTCGCGCTTAAGGTGCTTTTCGATCCCGAGACCGGAAAGCTTCTGGGCGCACAGTCGACCGGGCGTGATGGAGCCGATAAACGCATTGACGTGTTGGCGACAGCGATTTTTGCAGGACTCACAATTGATGACCTGATGGATCTCGAGCTCGCCTACGCGCCACAATTTGGGTCGGCCAAAGACGCGATTAACCAAGTCGGCTATGTGGGCAACAACCTGCACTCGGGCAAAACACCGAATGTGCAGTGGCATCAGATTGCCGGCTTGATGGCTTCAGGCTCCCAGGTTGTGGATGTGCGTACCCGGGACGAGTACGACGTGCAGTCGATTCCCGGCTCGGTCCACATTCCAGTCGATGAGTTGCGAAGTCGTCTCGACGAGATCGGCACGGGAGACGTCATTGTTCACTGCCGTGTCGGTCAGCGTGGTCACATCGCCACCCAAATTCTTCGCTCGCACGGCATTGAGGCCCGAAACCTCGATGGTGGATGTCTCACATGGCGGGCAGGAATGGACTCACAAGAAAGGAAGCAATATGTGTCAAGCAGTTCGATGCTCTAGCTGCGGCAAGGTGACCTGGGAGGGTTGCGGACAGCATGTTGAAGAGGCTCTCGCAGGAATTGCGCCTGCTGACCTCTGCACCTGCGGCAGGTAGCTACTCGCCTGCCTCGAAATCGAGCGCGAGCGAGTTCATGCAGTACCGGTCACCGGTGGGTGTGCCAAAGCCATCGGGGAAGACGTGTCCGAGGTGTGAGCCACACTTCGCACACAGAACCTCGGTGCGAACCATGCCCAGGCTCCGGTCCTCACGAAGTTCTACGGCCTCGGGGTTTACCGACTCATAGAAGCTCGGCCATCCGCATCCCGAGTCGAACTTGGTCCCGGCCACGAATAGCTCGTTCTTGCAGGCCTTGCAGCGGTATAGGCCGTCGCGCTTCTCGTCGAGAAGGTCGCCGGTCCAGGCGCGCTCGGTAGCTGCTTGGCGAAGCACGGCATATTCGCCTGCCGACAATTCCGCACGCCACTGCTCGTCAGATTTCTCAATCTCGTAGGCCATGGGAACATTCTCGCATCGTGAGGCGTTCTTCGTGACGGTGGCGCTGTCGAGTATCGAGGTGCGGGAAGATGGACTCATGACGACGACACACAGGATTCACGACTCTGAAGAGGGGGGCCTCACCCCCGACGAGTTCAAGGCGGCTTTTCGTCAGCACCCTGTGGGTATCGCCGTGATTACGGCCGACGCCGGGAATGGGCCGGTCGCGATGACCGCGAGTTCCGTTTTTTCGGTGAGCGCCGAGCCTCCCGTGCTTGTCTTCTCCATTTCGGAGCTTTCCTCGGCCGCTCCTACCCTTCTGGCGGCTGACACATTGGTTGTTCATCTCCTGACGGCGAAGAATCGTGATCTTGCTCTGCTCGCTTCCACGAGC
>CAZPVE010000177.1:0-2504 GCA_964589925.1 uncultured Aurantimicrobium sp.
TGGGACCTCTTCATTATCAGTGAAGCGCTCTAACCACCTGAGCTATAGCCCCGTTAACCTAGACGAGCCTACCTGAGACAGCGCCGTTGTGAAAAATCGAGGCGACTACTTGTCGCTGAAGCCCACCTTGATGCCACCGGTCATGCGAGCGATCACGTTGTAGATGATCGCCACGATGGGACCCATGACGGTAATGAACACCAAGTTCAGAATCGAGATCACGACGGCGAAGGCAATTGTCTGGCCGAATGACAAGATTGTGTTCACGTCGAAACCGCTGCCACCAATCACCGAACCGATGATGGCGTTCGCGGCCGAGAAGAGACCGGTCTGAACCAGAATCACATGCAGGATCGCGGTGGCGACGATGATCACTACGGCCTGTGCGAGTCCCACGAGGAATGAAATTTTCATCGTCGAAACCCAGTCGATGTAAACCAATCGCAGGCGAACATGTGTTGCGCCCGAAACGTTTGTTTCGGAGTCCTCAGTGAGCCACTGAAGCTTCGACTTCTTACTCATCGGTCGAGGCCTCGGTGCTCGTCACCTCTGGGGTGACTGCCACGGTTTCTGCCGACTCGACGGGAGCATCCTCGGCGTCGGAGCCGGAGTCGAGGTTTCGCTCCGAGTTGCGAGCAACCGCGAGCACCTTGTCGTCATCCTCGAATCGTGCGAAGACAACGCCCATGGTGTCACGGCCCTTGGCTGGCACCTCGGCGACGGCCGATCGAACGACCTTGCCCGACTCTAGGACGACCAGGACCTCGTCTTCGTCTTCGACGATGAGGGCACCGGCCAAGTCACCGCGGTCTTCGCTGAGCTTGGCCACCTTGATGCCCAAGCCGCCACGACCCTGCAGGCGATACTGGTCTGCGCTGGTGCGCTTGGCGTATCCACCCTCGGTCACTACAAATACGTATCCGTTGTCGGTGACGACAGATGCATCGAGGAGCGAGTCGTCGGCACGGAACTTCATGCCGGTCACACCCGACGTCGATCGGCCCATGGGTCGAAGGGCGTCGTCGTTGGCGTTGAAGCGAATGCTCATGCCCTTGCGCGAAACCAACAGGATGTCTGCGTTCTCGTCAACGAGCATCGCCTTGATGAGCGAGTCACCCTCGCGCAGGTTGATGGCAATAATGCCGCCGCTGCGGTTGGTGTCGTACGAGGCAAGCTCGGTCTTCTTGACGAGGCCGTTGCTGGTGGCAAGCACGAGGTACTTGGCCGCTTCGTAGTCGGGGATGTCAAGAATCTGCGTAACCGACTCTTCGGGAGCCAACGCCAACAGGTTGGCGATGTGCTGACCCTTCGAGTCACGACCCGATTCGAGCACCTGGTAGGCCTTGGAGCGATAGACGCGACCGGTGTTCGTGAAGAACAGCAGCCAGTGGTGCGTTGTGGTCACAAAGAAGTGCTCGACCACATCATCGGCTCTGAGCTGGGCACCCTTGACGCCCTTGCCGCCGCGGTGCTGGCTGCGGTAATTGTCGCTGCGGGTGCGCTTGATGTAGCCGCCGCGCGTAACCGTGATGACCATCTCTTCTTCAGGGATGAGGTCTTCCATGCCGACATCACCGTCGAATCCGAAGACGATCTCTGAGCGGCGGTCGTCGCCGTACTTGTCGACAATTTCGGTGAGCTCTTCCGAGACGATGCTGCGCTGACGCTCTGGGCTGGCGAGGATCGCAGTGAAGTCTTCGATCTGAGCCTGCAGTTCGTTGGCTTCGTCGATGATCTTCTGGCGCTCGAGTGCGGCGAGGCGACGCAGCTGCAGCTCGAGAATCGCGCGTGCCTGAAGGTCGTCGATGTTGAGCAGGGCGATAAGGCCGTCGCGAGCATCCTCGACCGTGGGGCTCTTGCGAATCAGAGCGATGACCTCGTCGAGGGCATCGAGTGCGGCCAAGTATCCGCGCAAAATGTGCATGCGCTCTTCGGCCTTGCGCAGACGGTAGCTCGTGCGGCGAACGATGACGTCGATCTGGTGATCAACCCATGCCGTGATGAAACCGTCGAGGGCAAGCGTGCGGGGAACTCCGTCGACGATCGCCAGCATGTTGGCGCCGACGTTCTCTTGCAGTTGAGTCTGCTTGTAGAGGTTGTTCAGAACGACCTTGGCAACGGCGTCACGCTTGAGCACAATGACTAGGCGCTGGCCGGTGCGGCCAGACGTTTCGTCACGAATGTCGGCAATGCCGGTGATCTTGCCTTCTTTGACCAGCTCGGCAATCTTGATCGCAAGGTTGTCTGGGTTGACCTGATACGGGAGCTCGGTAACCACCAAGCAGGTGCGGTTTTGAATCTCCTCCACTGAGATGACCGCACGCATCGTGATGGAGCCTCGGCCAGTTCGGTAGGCATCCTGGATTCCTTTGGTACCGAGGATCTGTGCGCCGGTCGGGAAGTCAGGGCCCTTGATGCGCTGCATGAGCGCCTCCAGAAGCTCTTCCCGGCTTGCGTCAGGGTTCTCCAGCGCCCACAGGGCTCCGGCGGCAACCTCACGAAGG
>CAZPVE010000178.1:0-2475 GCA_964589925.1 uncultured Aurantimicrobium sp.
ACACATGTCAGATCAAGAGTTCCGTTCCGGAAGAGGTGAGGCTGAGGGGGCGATACGCACCAGCTCTAAGTCTGTCACACGCGGGCCGATAGAATTACGGGGATGTCTGAGAATTCCTATGCACGCGCCGGTGTTGACACCGCCGCTGGAGACCGCGCCGTTGAACTGATGAAAGCGGCCGTCAAGGCGACGCACACACCCGAGGTGCTCGGGGGCGTCGGCGGATTCGCCGGCCTCTTCGATGTCTCGATTCTCAAAGACTTCAAGCGCCCGCTGCTGGCAACGAGCACGGATGGCGTGGGCACCAAGGTGGCCATCGCTCAGGCGCTCGACAAGCACGACACCATCGGTCAAGACCTTGTCGGAATGGTCGTCGACGACATCATCGTCTGCGGTGCTCGCCCCCTTTTCATGACTGACTACATCGCCTGCGGCAAGGTTTACCCCGAGCGCATCGCTGCAATCGTCAAGGGCATCGCTGACGCCTGTGCCGCAACCGGAACCGCGCTCGTCGGTGGAGAGACCGCCGAGCACCCCGGCCTCCTGGGCGTAGACGACTACGACGTCGCCGGTGCTGCTACCGGTGTGGTCGAGGCAGACGCCATGCTCGGTGCCGAAAAGGTGCGCAACGGCGATGTTGTGATCGCTATGCAGTCGAGCGGACTCCACTCGAACGGCTACTCGCTGGTTCGGCACATCCTGGCCGAGAACAAGATCGGCTACTCCGACACCTCGGCAGAGTTCGGCGGTGTTGTCGGCGAGGTACTTCTCGAGCCCACTCGTCTGTACACGGGCCCGCTGGTCGAGCTGCTCGCCGACGAGACGCTCGGCTCGGCTGTTCACTCGCTCAGCCACGTCACCGGTGGTGGCATCGCAGCTAACCTCGCTCGCGTTCTGCCCGTTGGCTCATGGGTTGAGGTTGACCGCTCCACGTGGTCGCCGTCCGATGTTTTCCGTGTTCTCACCGACATTTCAGGCGAGACCCTGGAAAGCACCGAAGGCACCTGGAACTTGGGCATCGGAATGTTTGCGGTTGTTTCGCCCGATTCGGCTTCGGGCATCGTCGCGAAACTGACCGAGCTCGGCATCCCCTCGTGGGTGGCCGGCATGGTCTCAACGGCCGCTCGCGATTTCACGGGCTTCGAACAGGGCGCCAAGGGTGTTGATGGAGGCGCCGTTCGATTGGTTGGCTCATATGTCAACCGCTAAAGCTTTCACCCTGGTTCGATGGAGCGCATTTGTGCTCGTCATGACCGCGGCCAGCTGGGTGCCCTTCAGCATCATTGCCATGGTCAGCGTGCTCGATAACTGGTGGGCGTTCTTCCAGTACTTCGTCTTTATTGGGGCCGGGCTGCTCCAAGGTGCCCTGATCGGATTCGGTCAGGCGCTTGCCCTGCGCAACACCCGCATCTCTGTGCCGGGGCGTCAGTGGATTGCCGCGTCGAGTCTGGGAGCTGGAGCGACCTGGGCCGTTGCGCTCATCCCCGGATTCTTTTTTGCACCCGACCTGAAGAACATCATCGTCTCGTCGCTGGCGGCGGCCTTCATTATCTTCTCGGTGTCACTCTTTCCGTATGTGCAGACCCGAGTTCTCCGTCACCGCGTTCGGGACTCGTGGCGCTGGATCGCAGTGACGACCGCGTCGTGGCTTCTCGGAGCACTTGTCTTTGGCTTGTTTAGCCTTCTCGTGCGCGGCGATGTGAGCTTGATCGTTGCCATTTTCGTCATGACCGTTGGCGGCACCGCCGCGCTCTTGGCTGTGACACTCGTTCAGGGGCTGGGAATGCAGATCCTGGCCAAGAGTGCGATTGCCAACCCGCGGTGGGGCAACATTCTTCCGGACACTCCTCGAGTCGAAGCCGCCCGCGCAAAGGCTCGCACGGCTCAGGCTCGTGCGGGTGTGACGGCCAACCGCGCCAAGAAGCAGGCAACGCGTGTTGCCAAGTCTGCGACCGCTAAGGCATCAAACGCCGCGAAGCGCGCTCGCCGCCGCAAGTAAGACAGAGGAGAAGCTACTTAGCTTCGGTCTCGTCTTCGTCGAAATCGTCGTCGGCGTAGTCAGCCCACTTGTCGAGGTTCTCGTCGAGGTTGGGGTCAGTCGATACTCCGCCGAGCTCACGCTCGAGAGCAGACAGGTTTGTGTCAGGGCTGAAGTACTTCAGCTCGCGAGCCACCTTGGTGTGCTTCGCTTTTTGACGGCCACGCCCCATGCGAGACCCCTTCATATTTCTCGTTCGCAGAATGAACTGCGAAGTGCCAACGCATAACGAAAAGTCTGTGCGCGAGTCTAGCAGGTGGGCACTAGAGCAGGCTTCGTGTAGCCACAAACCCGAGTACGGCCAAAAGCACGCCACCGATGACCGTGATGATGATGTTCAGGTATGCGGCCTTCGACGCGTTGACCCGAAACAGGTCCATCGTTTCAACCGAGAACGTGCTGAAGGTGGTGAGGCCACCGCAGAAGCCGGCGAGGAT
>CAZPVE010000179.1:0-2462 GCA_964589925.1 uncultured Aurantimicrobium sp.
ATCCCAGCCGTTCTTGGTGGTCTTGATTTCGGCGAGTACGAGCTGCCCGTCGAGCACCGAGACGCCGTCGGGCGTGGCCAAGTGGCGGGTTTCACCGTCGGCGTGAAACAGCGCGCTCGATGATTCGATGCCAAAGTTTTCGCTCACCCAGGCAGCGATGACCGGCTCGCGATCAATGCCGTGCTGAGTCCACTTATTGCCGCGAAAGGGGTCGCCCAAAATCTTTTTGGATGCTGCCTCGAGCATCGACGACCGGTCGGTAATTTTGGCAACCTCCGTGGCGGTGACTCCGCGGCGGCGGGCGGCAAGCCACTCGGCACGATCGGTGCCGTCAACGACCATCCGGCTGAGGTAGTCGTTGGTCGTGGTGGTCATTCATCCATTCTGTCTCGTGGCGGTGACAGCCAAGGCATAGACACTCATAAGACATTCATAGGAAGCTCATAGACTTCTGGCACACACTAGGAGCGTGACTGAGAACGTGACTGAGGCCCCCGCCCGCTTTACCCGCCCCGACGGCACCCCGATTCGGGTTCTCGTTGTCGATGACGAGCCCTCGCTCACCGACCTGCTGTCGATGGCCCTCAAGTATGAAGGCTGGGAGATTCGCACGGCGCCCGACGGCCAGAAGGCCCTGGCAGCAGCTCGTGAATTTCGCCCTGACGCCGTCGTTCTCGACATCATGCTTCCCGACATTGACGGCCTCAAGGTTCTGCAGCGCCTGCGCGCCGACGGCTCCGACGTGCCCGTGCTCTTCTTGACGGCCAAGGATGCCCTCGACGACCGCATTGCCGGATTGACTGCCGGTGGCGACGACTACGTCACCAAACCGTTCAGCCTCGAAGAGGTTGTCGCCCGCCTGCGCGCACTGATCCGTCGCGCCACTGTCACCCTGGCTGTGAATGAGAGCCCGCTCATTACGCTCGGCGATCTTGAGCTCAACGAAGACAGCCACGAGGTTCGTCGTGCCGGCCGCGAAATCGAGCTGACCGCAACTGAGTTCGAGCTCCTTCGCTACATGATGCGCAACCCCAAGCGAGTGCTGAGCAAGACCCAGATTCTCGATCGTGTGTGGGACTACGACTTCGGCGGCAAGTCCTCGGTGGTCGAGATCTACATCTCGTACCTGCGCAAAAAAGTGGATGCTGACGGCCCCGCGATGATTCACACCGTGCGTGGCGCCGGGTACATGATCAAGCCGGCAGGTGCCTAATGGCTTCGGCAACTAGTTCAAAACGCGCGCCTTGGAGCTTGCGCCGACGCCTGACCTGGACGGTCGCCGGTCTCCTGGTCGGAACGAGCATCCTCGTCGGCATTGTTTCGGTTCTGTCGCTGCGCAGCTTTCTCGTTGAGCGTCTCGATGCTCAGTTGAACAGTGCGGTCTTGCGCTCGCAGGCCGGCATCGACTCGCACAACGACCATGACAACGACAACAACGGCCCGCGCCCACAAGGTGCTTTGCTTGCACCCGGCCAAGCCGCGGGAACACTCGTCATCGTTCGGTCGACAACTGGCACCGTGACTGCCGGCATCCTGGGCGATCGCGGAGTCAGCATCGTTGCAACAAATCAGGTCGGACCGGTGACCGCTCCGCAGCTCGATCAGCCGTTCACGCTCCACACCCCTGGGCTCGGGGAGTTCCGTGCGCTGGCGGTTCAGGCCACAACCGGTGAGACTTTTGTTGTCGCTCTCCCCACCACTGAGGTAAACGCGGCCACCACTCAGCTTCTTATTGTCATCATCCTCGTAACCGGTTTGGGTCTGGCCGTCACGATTGTTGCCGGTCGCTACCTCATTCGATACGAGCTCAAGCCGCTCGAGCGCGTTGCCGAAACCGCGCAGGCGGTCGCCACCTTGCCCCTCGACCGTGGTGAAGTCAGCCTGGCTGAGCGCGTGGCCGACGAAGACACCGACCCGCGCACCGAAGTGGGTCGCGTGGGCCTTGCGGTCAATACGATGCTCGATCACATCGACGAAGCGCTCACCGCCCGCCAGGCGTCGGAAGAGAAGGTGCGTCAGTTCGTTGCAGATGCAAGCCACGAACTACGCACCCCACTCGCGTCGATTCGTGGATACTCCGAGCTGACGCGTCGCTCGGGAGAAAAGCTCAGCGAGCCGATGACGCACGCACTCTCGCGCATCGAATCCGAGGCAATCCGCATGACGGACCTGGTCGAAGACCTCTTGCTTCTGGCTCGTCTCGATGAGGGTCGCGAGCTCGTTCACGGCGAGGTTGACCTCACCCGCGTGGTCGTCGACTGCGTCGGTGACGCGAATGTGGCCGGCCCCGACCACACGTGGAAGCTCCACCTTCCCGACGCCCCGGTGGCCCTCACCGGTGACCAGGCTCGACTCCACCAGGTCATCGCAAACCTGCTGGCGAACGCGCGCATTCACACTCCTGCCGGCACGACCGTTGACGTCACTCTCGATCAAACGGATGCGCAGGCCATCGTGAAGGT
>CAZPVE010000180.1:0-2404 GCA_964589925.1 uncultured Aurantimicrobium sp.
GGCTAACCTCGAGCATCAGATTGAGATTGGCGCCGGTGACACGGTCATCCTGGCTTCGAGCCTGATTCCCGGCAACGAGAACGCTGTCTACCGCGTGATCGACGGCCTCACCAAGCTCGGTGCGAATGTCGTGCACAAGGGCAATGCCAAGGTTCACGTTTCGGGCCACGCGGCTGCGGGCGAGTTGCTGTACTGCTACAACATCCTCAAACCCAAGAACGTGATGCCGGTTCACGGCGAGTATCGTCACCTCTTCGCCAACGCCAAGCTGGCCATGGAGACGGGTGTTCCGCGCGAGAACACCGTTCTTGCCGACGATGGCACCGTGGTTGACCTGCGTGATGGCAAAGCAAAGATCGTTGGACAGCTCGACCTCGGTTTTGTCTATGTCGACGGGTCGGCTGTCGGTCAGATCACCGACAACGACCTCAAAGACCGCCGCATTCTCGCCGAAGAAGGTTTCATCTCGATCATCGTTGTCGTGGATGCGGCTACCGGCCGCATCATCGTCGGCCCCGAGATCCACGCCAAGGGCTTTGCCGAGAACGACTCCGTGTTTGACGAAATCAAGCCAGACATCGCCAAGGCGCTCGCCGATGCCGCAGCAAACGGTGTGCGCGACTCGCACGCTCTCTCGCAGGTGGTTCGACGCACGGTGGGTCAGTGGGTCAACAAGGGTTACCGCCGTCGTCCGATGATTGTCCCGTTGGTTATCGAGGCCTAGACCCATGCCCCGTTCGAAGCGCAAAGCCACTCGTGCTGATGTTGCACGTCTGGCCGGTGTTTCGGCGAGCACAGTTACCTATGCCCTCACGGGTGAGCGATCCATCTCGGAAGAAACGCGAGCTCGCATCATGGATGCGATGGCTGAGCTCAACTACACCCCGAATGCCATGGCACAGGGGTTGGCAAGTCGCCGTTCGGGATTAATCGCACTGTCATTCCCGGTGGGGGAGCGCGGTTTCGAAACCTCCGACTACGACTATGTCGAAGCAGCCACCGAGGTTCTGTCTCAGGCCGGTTACCAGCTCCTGCTGTGGCCGAATCCGATCGAAGATCTCGAATCGCTTCGTCGCATCGTCTCCCAGGGGCTCATCGATGGCGTTCTCCTCATGGAGGTTCGACGATTCGACCCGCGAATCCCTGTGCTACAGGCCGCCAATGTTCCCTTCGTCCTTATTGGTCGTACCGACACCGCTGATGACCTCACCTGGGTCGACGCCGACTTCAGCCAGTGGGGCCCGCTGGCCATCAATCACCTCGCTGATTTGGGGCACACGAGCGTCGGCGTGATCGGCCTCACCGAAGAACTATTTGCCGCCGGATACGGTCCCGTCGTTCGAACCGAACGCGACCTTCTTGCCGCCGCGCAGGAGCGCAACGTCGCCCTCGACATCAAGCGCGTGATGCCCACAGTTCGCGCCGGGCAAGAGGCGATGCAAGAGATTCTTGATGACGGCTCAACCCCTACTGCACTCATCGGATTTAACGAGCCGGCCGTGGTTGGTGCCATTGAAGTCGTTACGGCACGGGGAATGTCTATCCCCGGCGACTTCTCCCTCCTCCACTTCGGTATTTCCGACGAGGGCGCTCTCGCAACTGTTCCTCCACAAACCACCATCGGCGTAGACAGCAAGACTCTCGCGTCAACGGCAGCGAGTTATCTGGCGGAGCAGCTGGCGGGGGTCAACCTCCAGCCGCGCCATTTCTTGGGCGAAGCAGTCTTTACCGACCGGGGGAGCACCGCGCCGATCCGTGGGCGAAAGCCTTCCGCCTGAACGCCTTGGTAACAAATTGGTCACGAAAAGCGACACGCGGTTGTTTCGCACTTGCGCTGGAGTGATTGAGAGGAGTAGTTTTATATCTCGTAATCGACGCGCGTCGACAAAACCCGTCGATTCACCTTGAAGCACCAATGAAGTTGCGCGGCATCCCAGCCGCCACTGAGAAAGGTAAACAATGAAGCACACTGTAAAGCGCGGGATCCGCGTAGCAGCTATCGCAGCTGCTAGCGCGCTCGCAATCGGTGGTCTCTCGGCATGTTCGAGCGCCCCCAAGACGTTCAACGTCTGGTGGTACGAGAAGGACACCGCTATGGCAACCACGTGGAAGGCCGCTCTTGACGAGCTCGCTGCTAACCACAAGGACGTCACCATCAAGTTCGAGCTCAAGACTTGGGACCAGCTCCAGAAGTCGGGCGCATCGATCCTTGACTCTGACAAGGCTCCTGACCTGACCGAGTACAACAAGGGTAACGCCACCGCTGGTGTCGCTGCTGCTGCTGGCCTCCTCACCGACCTCAAGGACTACTCGGCCAAGTACGGCTGGGACAAGATCCTTCCTGCGTCGGCTCTGACCTTCGGTCAGTACGACGACAAGGGCATCATGGGCTCGGGCAACCTGT
>CAZPVE010000181.1:0-2398 GCA_964589925.1 uncultured Aurantimicrobium sp.
GCACTGAGTCCTTCGCGGTACACGAGTCCGTCGACCTCGACGCTCGCAGGCTCGTAGGCGCCAAGTGCGGTCAGAGCACCAGCGAGCTTGTGAATGGCGTTGTCGCCCATCCATGCCCGTGCTGAGTGTGCGCGCTTGCCGGTGGTCGACACGATCACGCGCAGAGTGCCATTGCAGCCACCCTCGACCGTGCCGTTACTGGGTTCACCCAAAATGGCGAAGTCTGCCTCGAGCAGGTCAGGCCGGGTGCGAGCGATTCGCCCGAGACCGTTGAGATCCGAGGCGACCTCTTCGTGGTCGTAGAAAATCCAGGTGATGTCGTGTCGGGGCTCAGTCAGCTCAACAGCGAGCTTGAGCGCGACGGCGACACCCGCCTTCATGTCCACGGTGCCACGCCCCCACAGGGTGGAACCATCGAGACGCGTTGGAAGGTTGTTGTTCACGGGCACGGTGTCGATGTGCCCAGCAACAATGACGCGTTGCGCGCGACCGAGACTCGTGCGGGCGACGATGGCATCGCCATCCCGGAGCACCTCGAGGTGCGCGGTGGCGCTCAGAGCCTGCTCGATGGCATCGGCAAGCGCCTTCTCGTTTCCCGAGACCGATTCGATGTCGCAGATGGCGGCAGTCAGCTCGACAACGCCCGCGGCGGTGTTCAGGGCGTGAGCGGACGACATGGCTCAAGTTTATGGCGGGTAACCTAGAGGCATGGCTTCGACGCTCGAACACACACACGCTTGGGGATACGGACTCGCCACCATTGCCGGCGACGGCACCGTTCTCGACACCTGGTACCCCGCTCCTCACCTGGGTCGCAAGCCCGCCCACCACACGGCCGAGACGGCGCCCTCAGAACTCACCGACTTCGTGCGGTCGGATGCTCGCCGCAACGTGCGCGTTGAGGCCGTCGCGATCGAAATTGAACTTGCCGCCGCTCCGGCCGGAGCATCCGACGCCTACCTGCGTTTGCACCTGCTGTCTCACCTGCTCGTGGCCCCCAACACCATCAACCTGGACGGAATCTTTGGCCAGCTGCCCAACGTGGCCTGGACGACCGCCGGCCCCATTCACCCGGACGACCTCACGGCCTTGCGTCCCGCGTTGCAGCGCGACGGCATCCAGGTGCAGGGCATCGACCGGTTCCCCCGCCTGACCGACTACGTCACGCCGGACCGCGTGCGCATCGCTGACGCCTCGCGCGTTCGCCTGGGCGCCCACCTCGCCCCGGGCACCGTGATCATGCACGAGGGCTTCGTCAACTTCAACGCCGGAACACTCGGAACCAGCATGGTCGAGGGTCGTATCTCGCAGGGTGTGGTTGTCGGCGACGGCAGCGACATCGGTGGTGGCGCATCCATCATGGGCACTCTGTCGGGCGGCGGCACTGAGCGCGTGTCAATTGGTGCCCGTTCGCTCCTGGGTGCCAACTCAGGCATCGGCATTTCGATCGGCGACGACTGCGTGGTCGAAGCAGGCCTATATGTCACCGCCGGCACCAAGGTCGTCGTGTTGGGCGGCGAGTCACGCACCGTCAAGGCGGTCGAACTTTCGGGCGTCAATGGGCTGCTGTTCCGCCGCAACTCACAGACCGGTGCGGTCGAGGTCAGCTCGCGCACGGGTGCGGGCGTTACTCTCAACAGCGCCCTCCACTAACTAGAGGACTCCCGTCATGGCCGGCAGCACCGAGACCAGATGTTCTACAACCTAAGGCGCGTTCTCCCGTTCATGCGGGATGCGCTGCCTCAACTCATCATCGGTGTATTTGTTGCCGTACTGAGCTCGGTCGTTGCCCTGACGATTCCTTACGTCTTGCGAGCCCTCGTCGACGGACCGCTCTCTACCGGTGATGCCCGGCAGATTTGGCCGGCCGCAGGGCTGCTGCTCATTCTGAGCGTTGCCGAAGCCGGGTTTGTTTATCTCCGCAGATTCTTCGTGTTGCAGCCCGGCGCTCAACTCGACAGCAACATGAGAATTGCCATCTTCTCGCGACTGCAGCGCCTCCCGATCTCGTTCCACGATCGGTGGCAGAGCGGACAGCTCCTCTCCCGCGCGATGAGCGATGTCAGCACTCTGCGCCGGTGGCTCTCCTTTGGATTTGTGTCGATCGTCGTCAGCGCCATCACGCTCGTCTTGGGTCTCGGAGTTCTCATTTTTATGAGCCCGCTGCTCGGTGTCGTTTTCGCGGTGTGCATCTTGCCTCTGCTCTTCATCAGCATCCGGTTCAGGTTCCGGTTCGAGAAACTCTCGCGGCAATCCCAAGATCAGGCCGGTGAGTTGTCGACGTCTGTCGAGGAGTCGGTGCACGGCGTGCGCGTCATCAAGGCATTCGGTCGGTCTGACCACTTCTTGAACAAGTTCAACACCCGCGCTCAGAGCCTGAGAGAAACAGAGCTCACCA
>CAZPVE010000182.1:0-2386 GCA_964589925.1 uncultured Aurantimicrobium sp.
ACGCGGCATTGCGCGAAACCGGAAAGAAGCAACGCGGTACGCGTTCAGTAATCGATCAGGTCGCCGCTGTTATGGTTTTACAGCACGCGCTCGACAGTGAACGGTCGAGTGGCAACCCAGCCGGAAAGCGGCTCGAAGACATTTAGGAGTCTGGCTTGTATTTTCCAGACGGAGAACAGAACAAGCAGCCTCGCCATGGTCGCCGCTTACGCCGCCGCGGAGTAGCAATCATCATCGCCGCCTCACTCGTTGTCGTGGGTGGAGCCGGTGTTGCCCTGTATGCAACGGGCACTCTGTCAAGCATTCTTCATCCGGTAGCCGACTACTCGAGTGACTCAGGCGCGGAGGTTCAATTCACCATCGCGGAGGGCGATGGTGGTCAGACGATTGCCGAGAACCTTGCGGCTGCTGGCATCGTCAAGAGTTTCGACGCGTTCTACAAGCTGTTGGTTCGCACCAATCCCGAACCGGTCTTTATCCCCGGTGTGTACACGCTCAAAGCTCACATGAGTGCACAGAGCGCCCTTGCCGCCTTGACGAACCAGAAGAACAGGCTCGTCAATCAGGTCGTGATTCCTGAGGGAACTATTCTCCCGAAGGTTCTTGTAGCGCTCTCTCAAGCAACAAAGATTCCGGTCGCCGACTTTGAGGCGGTCACCGCTAAGCCTCAAACTCTAGGACTGCCCGCCGAGGCAAAAACAGCTGAAGGCTTCTTGTTCCCTGCGACGTACAACTTCAGTCCGAATCAGAGCGCCAAGCAAATCCTGCAGACAATGGTCGACCGCACCATGGCCTCGCTCGACAAAGCTGGCGTCGCCCCGGCAGATCGCTTCAAGGTGATCGCCATGGCGTCGCTTGTTCAGAAGGAGTCGGGCTCTGAAGGGGACATGTACAAGGTCTCCAGGGTCTTTACCAACCGTCTCGATGAAGAGATCTGGCCTAGCCGTCTCCTTGAGTCAGATGCGACAGTCGCGTACGGAACCGGAAACACGAACAAAATCGAAACCACTCCCGCACAGCGCGCGGATCGTTCGAACATCTACAACACGTACGCTCATCCGGGACCGCTCGTTGCCCCCATTTGCAATCCCGGGGACACAGCCATCGACGCAGCACTCAATCCCGTTGCTGGCAAGTGGCTCTACTTTGTTGCCGTCAATTTTGACACGGGGGAGACGGTCTTTTCGGAGACATGGGCACAGCACGAAGCTGCTGTAGCTCAGAGCCAAGAGTGGTGGAGGGCGCATCCTGAGTACCAGTAGCCTTGGCGTGGTTGGGTCGCCGATCTCGCACAGTAAATCACCCCTTCTTCACCTCGCCGCTTATGAGGTTCTGGGTTTGGATTGGACCTATATCCGTTCGGAAGTTGTCGAGTCTGAATTTGATGGATTCGTTCGCGGACTTGACTCATCGTGGCGAGGACTGTCCGTGACAATGCCACTCAAAACGGTGGCGTTTACTTTCGCGTCGAGTCATGACGCACATGCGCTCTATACGGGGGCCGTCAATACCCTTGCCTTTAGTCACGGCGGCGGTACGGCTTCAGCGCACGGCTACAACACCGACGTGTTCGGCATTGCCTCAGCAGTGAAGGCCGCTGGACTCGAACGAGTCGACCACGCAACCATCATCGGCGGGGGATCGACGGCGGCCTCAGCGCTTGTCGCACTCGACGAGCTTGGTTTTCAATCCGCAACAGTTGCGTTGCGTGACCCCGCCAAGGGTGGGGGATTGGAATCCCTCGGACACAGAATGGGCCTCGACACGCGCATCGTCAGCCTGGATGCTCTTGCCGGCGTCACGACGACGGACTTGGGTATTTCGACAATTCCTGGCGCAGCCGAGGTGTCGCTATCGAGCCTGAGTCGTTCAGCAGATGCCGTGCTTCTTGATGCCGCCTACGACGTGTGGCCGAGCCCCCGAGCGCAAGAGTGGGAGGCCTCGGGTGGACGAACCGTGAGTGGCCTTTCAATGCTGGCGTATCAGGCCATCAAACAGGTTCGCATTTTCGTCGCCGACTCACCTGGGATTCCCATTCCCAACGAACATGCTGTCGCGCAGGCGATGTTCGACAGTGTGGGCCTCGACGAGCGCGGCCTGTAGGCACCCGCAGTACGGTGAGCCAGGTCAAGGGCGTGCTGAGCCTATGACAGACTTAAGTCATGCTTCGTTGGCTTACTGCAGGTGAATCTCACGGTCCAGAACTCATTGCCGTTATAGAGGGATTACCCGCTGGCGTGCCCGTGCTTCGCGAGGCGATTCAGGATGACCTTCAGCGTCGCCGACTTGGTTTCGGACGTGGCGCCCGAATGAAGTTTGAACAGGATGAACTGTCGATTTCCGGTGGTGTTCGTCATGGTCTCACCTTGGGTGGGCCAGTTGCTTT
>CAZPVE010000183.1:0-2367 GCA_964589925.1 uncultured Aurantimicrobium sp.
ACAACCTTTCAAAGCCCGAAGTTGACGCCCCCGAAGGGCCGGCCCCCGAGGACCTCGTTATCGAAGACCTCATTGTCGGAACCGGTGACGAGGTGCAGCCCGGCGACACCGTGACCATCCACTATGTGGGTGTCGAATACGAAGAGGGCGAAGAGTTCGACTCGTCCTGGAGCCGCGGTGAGCCCGCAACGTTCCCCCTCGGCATGCTCGTCAAGGGCTGGCAGGAAGGCATCCCCGGCATGAAGGTCGGCGGCCGTCGCGTTCTCGTATGCCCGCCCCACAAGGCCTACGGTCCCGCCGGCGGAGGACACTTCCTCTCGGGCAAGACCCTGATCTTCGTGATTGACCTGCTGGGCATCGCCTAAGCGAACGCGTCACGAGTGAACACTTTCACTATCGATTCGGCCCGGGTGCGCTGGTCAGTTCCTCTGACTCGCATCGGGGCCGAATTGGCTTCCCGGCCGCTCTTGGTTCTGTTGCATGGCTACGGCTCAAATGCCGATGACCTATTCGGCCTGGTCGATTACTTGCCCGAGCGATATGTCATTGCCTCGATTGAGGCACCCCTGCCGGTTGGGCCCGGATGGGCTTGGTACAACCTGGCACCCGACCCCGAAACCGGCGGATTCAAGCGCGACATCGACGAAATCAACTCGTGCACCATGGCGTTGTCGCGCTGGTTCGAGAGTCTCGAGGCGAGCTTCGGCGAGCTGCAGGGGCTCTCGCTCCTAGGTTTCTCGCAGGGGGGATCGATGGCTATCCAGCTGCTACGGCGCATGCCATCCGCGATTGATTCGGTCGTGTTGTTGGCAAGCTTTGTGACCGAAGATCATTCGCCCGAGACGCAGGTTCTTGACCAGTGGCTTTCCGAGATCAAGCCGCCCGTCTTTTGGGGGCGTGACCCCAAAGATCCGGTTGTAGGGGAGAACCTCGTCGCCTACACGCGCAAGTGGCTGCCCGAGCACACCAGCCTCGAAGAGCGCCTCTACGCCAACGTGGGTCACAGCCTGAGCATCGAAGAACTCGAAGACGTCGCTAATTTCCTGCAGTAATTACCGGTGGGTTTTCAAACTCGGACTTTGACGGCAACAGACCGAAAGCCACGATCGAGAGCAATCCCACCCACGGAACGAGGAGGCAGAGCCCCCAGAGGCCGCTAACGCCTGCGTCGTTCAGGCGTCGGGCAGCCATCGAAACGTCGGGAATGACAAAGATCAAACCCCACAGAGTAAGTGTGAGGCTCCAAATGCCTATGCCATAGCCTGCGCCGTCGTGCGGTTGTGAATCCAGCCAAAGCCCATAGGCGTACCCAGTGAAAATAATGGCCAGGTTCAGGGCCGTCCACCACCAAAATTCCATCCGGGTGGCTCGCCCGGTGAAGTTTCCGTAGTTCCTGAAACCTCGACCAATGGCCCGCAGCGGAGACATGTCGCGTTTTCCTAGTCGCGAATTTCGATTCGCTTGATGCGGGCGGATGCTCCACCGACCACAATCAATCGCGAGGGTGCAACGCCCAAGTGCTCAGAAAGAGCTTTGATGACTCCCTGGTTGGCCTTGCCGTCAATGGCCTTTTCTTTGACGTAGACGACAAGGTGGTCATCGGCTTCCTCGACGAGTGGACCACGGGTGCTGCCGGGTTTGACGTGCACGGTGATCTTCTGCGAGTCCATCAGGATTCCTCGCCAAGCAGGTCGAAGCGGCGTCCGCGCAGTTCGGTGGGAGTGATGGCGATCCAGGCATCGTCGATGTTGGGGGCGAAGTCAAGAATCGGCAGGCCATCAAGCTCGGCTCGTTCGGCGTCGTCGAGAACGTGGGCGTGACCCAGTGCCACAACGCTCCAGGCGTTGTCCACCTCTTGCCAGGCGGCTTCGAAGGCGACATCTTTGTCGGCAACTTCGTTCAACAGTCGAGAGTTCACTCCGGTGCGGAGCAGGATTCGTCCCGCGTGAACGATATAGCTCACCGGGTGAATATCGGGCGAGCCCGAGGTGGAAGCTGTCAGGCGCCCGAGACGGACGCCTGACAGCAGAGCCCACGATTCGTGAGCATCCAGTTTGGAGATGGGGTTGCTGCTCATTTAGTTGAAGCGGTTCCCATTGTCGACCGAGGGGCTGAGGAAGAACACCAGCAGGATGATCGGGCCGGCGAGAGGGACTAGGCCGATCCACCACCAGCCACCTGCGCGGTTGGTGTCGTGAAGGCGGCGCACCTGCATTCCCAGGGTGGGAAGGATGAGGCCGAGGGTAACGACCGCGTAGAGCACCGTTCCGAGGCCGGTGTTCTTGCTCATGATCTCCGCGCTGTACCAGGCCGAGGGAATGATCTGAACGAGGACAACGAACAGGTACCAGAACCAGAACTCAGAAC
>CAZPVE010000184.1:0-2340 GCA_964589925.1 uncultured Aurantimicrobium sp.
TCATACGCGCGCTCTTTGACCAGCTCGAGGTAGTCGTCGGTGAAGGTCCAGAAGAACGATTCGGCAACCTCTAGGGCCTTGGCGTGGTCGTAGTTCTCATAGGCGGTCGTTGCCTCGGCCACCACGCCGCGAAGAGTCGCGAGCATGCTGAGGTCCATCTCGGTGGTCACCGCATCGACGAGCGAGCCCGCGGGCACCTCGAAGCCGAGAATGAACTTGGATGCGTTGAGCACCTTGATGGCGAGACGGCGACCAATCTTGATTTGGGTCGGGTTCTGTGGGTCGAAGGCCGCGTCGGTGCCGAGACGGCTCGAGGCTGCCCAGTAACGAACCGCGTCAGAGCCGTGCTGCTCGAGCATGTCAGCAGGCGTGACGACGTTGCCCTTCGACTTCGACATCTTCTTGCGATCAGGGTCGACGATGAAGCCCGAAATGGCTGCGTGGCGCCACGGCTTCTCATCGCTTTCGAGGGCTGAGCGCAGCATGGTCGAGAACAACCAAGTGCGAATGATGTCTTGGCCTTGAGGGCGCAGGTCGAAGGGGAAAACTTTCGACCATAGTTCAGGGTCGCGTTCCCAGCCGCCCGCGAGTTGAGGGGTCAGCGAGCTCGTGGCCCAGGTGTCCATCACGTCGACTTCGCCGACAAATCCGCCCGCCTGGCCACGCTGCGATTCGGTGTAACCGGCAGGAACGTCCGAAGACGGGTCAACCGGAAGCTGTTCGGGCGAGGCGATGAGGGGCTCGTCGAAAACGGGGTTGCCGTCGCCATCTAGGGGATACCAGACGGGAACCGGAACTCCGAAGAAACGCTGGCGAGAGATCAGCCAGTCGCCAGCGAGTCCGGAAACCCAGTTGTCGTAGCGGACTTTCATGAAGTCGGGGTGCCAGTTGAGTTCGGCGCCGAGTTCGAGCAGGCGCGCACGCAGCTTTTCGTCGCGGGCGCCGTTCTTGATGTACCACTGGCGTGTTGACACGATTTCGAGCGGCTTGTCACCCTTTTCGAAGAACTTGACCGGGTGGGTGATCGGCTTGGCTTCACCGATCATTTCGCCCGACTCCTGCAACAGGGCAACGATGGTCTCTTTCGCCGAGAACACGGTCTTTCCTGCAATCGCTTCGAAGGCAGCCTTGCCTCCGGCAGACGTGATGGCCTCGGGTGCCTCAGAGATGATGCGGCCGTCGAAACCGATGATCGCGCGGTTCGGAAGGTCGAGTTCTCGCCACCAGACCACGTCGGTGACGTCACCAAAGGTACAGATCATGGCGATGCCCGAGCCCTTGTCTGGTTGGGCGAGGTGGTGGGCCAGAACCGGCACCTCAACACCAAAGATGGGCGTGGTTACGGTCGACCCGAAAAGGGGCTTGTAGCGCTCATCTTCAGGATGTGCCACGAGGGCAACGCAGGCGGCAAGCAGTTCGGGACGCGTGGTTTCGATGTGGATGTCTTCGCCGTTCGGGCGGTGGAACGCCAGGCGGTGGTATGCGCCAGGCATCTCTTTGTCTTCAAGCTCGGCTTGGGCAACGGCGGTGCGGAAGGTCACATCCCAGAGGGTCGGCGCCATGGCTTGGTACGCCTCGCCGCGCTCGACATTGCGCACGAAGGCCAGCTGGGAGGCGCGACGAGAGTTGTCATCGATGGTGCGGTAGGTCTGGCTCCAGTCGACGCTCAGGCCCAGCGTGCGCCACAGTGCCTCGAACTGCTTCTCGTCTTCGACGGTGAGCTTTTCGCAAAGTTCGATGAAGTTGCGTCGGCTGATCGGCACCTGATCGGCAGCCTTAGTCGACTTGTTGTCGCCGCCCTCGAAGGGAGGCACGAAGCCTTCGATGTAGGGCAGTGAGGGGTCACAGCGAACGCCGTAGTAGTTCTGCACACGACGCTCGGTGGGCAGACCGTTGTCATCCCACCCCATCGGGTAGAAGACCTTCTTGCCACGCATGCGCTGGAATCGAGCAACAGCGTCCGTGTGCGTGTAGCTAAAGACATGCCCGATGTGCAGAGAGCCCGACGCGGTCGGCGGGGGAGTATCGATCGAGTAGACGTTGTCGCGGTCAGCACCGATGCGATCAAATGCGTGCGTGCCGGCGGCATCCCATTTGGTGGACCACTTTTCTTCGAGGCCTTCGAGAGCGGGCTTGTCGGGAACGTGTGCAGGCGTGGTCATGGGAACTCTTTCAATATGTGCGGCACCGCGTCTTTTGCTTGGTTTGCCAAGCGTGTGTGCCTCAAATGTGGTGTCTCAAGTCTAACGAAACGCAGGTCGCTCGTCGGTTAGACTGGGAGCAACGACAATGAACCGGCTATCACCGGGGAGTCGCGAGAAGAACAGGGTTCGCCCTCAG
>CAZPVE010000185.1:0-2316 GCA_964589925.1 uncultured Aurantimicrobium sp.
CGGGGGACCTCAACATCTGGCAGACAGATCCGTTCGTGCCCACACAGAAGGGTGATCGTCTCTATGGTCGCGGAGTGGCCGACGACAAAGCAGGTGTCGTCTCGCATTTCGCCGCGCTCGAAGCCTTTTTCGCCCTCCAACCAGATGCCGATCTGGGGATTGTGTTGTTCATCGAGGGTGAAGAGGAATACGGCTCACCCTCCTTCGAGGCCACGCTGAGCGCACATCGCGACAGCCTCGGCGCGGACGTCATCATCGTGGCTGACTCGGGCAATTGGTCGACCGAGGTTCCCGCCCTCACTGTTTCGCTTCGGGGTAACGCAACTCTCAGAGTGACCGTCAGAACCCTAGACCACGCCCTGCACTCGGGGATGTTCGGGGGAGCGGTGCCCGACGCCATGCTCGCCCTCACCCAGCTGCTCGCGCGTCTCCACGACAACCGCGGTGTCGTTGCCGTGCCCGGCCTCGTCTCTGCGCGCGCAGGGGTTCCTGACTTCAATGAAGAACAACTTCGCCTCGAATCTGGCGTTCTGGCCGGCACCGACCTCATCGGTCAGGGTCCGCTGTTGTCGCGCATCTGGAATCAGCCGAGCATCACCGTCATCGGGATTGATGCCCCAGCCACATCAGAGGCCAGCAACACGTTGCTCCCGAGTGTCTCTGCCGTGGTGAGCCTTCGGGTGGCTCCGGGACAGGATTCGGGCGAGGCAGCGGCAATCCTGACCGAATTCCTGCTGGCCAACCCGCCCTTTGGTGCTGACGTAACCGTCGAGACACTGGGAACCGGGGCGGCCTTCAGTATGGATTCAACACATCCGGTCGTCGCCGCGGCGAAGGATTCCATGCATGCGGCCTGGGATGTTACCCCCGTCGACATGGGGGTCGGCGGCTCCATCCCGTTCATCGCCAGCTTTGTTGAGGAATTCCCGGAAGCTGTCGTGTTGGTGACAGGAATCGAAGATCCGGATACGCGCGCGCACAGCCCCAACGAGTCTTTGCACTTGCCCTCGTTTGAGAAGGCGATCGTGACCGAAGCACTCTTCCTGCGCCAGCTCACAACTTCCCGCTAGCCGGGAATGCTCCCGGCAGGCAAAACGTTGCCGGATAATGGAAATACGTCAATCTACTTGTGAGGACTGCACATGACCACGAATGCCACCGAATCCAAGGCCCACGGCGTAAATCTGACCGAGGCAGCTGCCCTCAAAGTCAAGGCACTGATCAGTCAAGAAGGCCGCGATGACCTGCGTTTGCGCCTCGCTGTTCAATCGGGTGGATGCGCTGGCCTCCGCTATGAAATGTACTTCGACGAGCGTGTTCTCGAAGGCGACGCCATCGTGGAATTCGGCGACGTTGAGCTGATTGTCGACCGCAAGAGCGTTCCGTTCGTCGACGGTGCAGTGATTGATTTCGAAGACACCATCGCCAAGCAGGGCTTCCAAATCGACAACCCCAATGCGTCGGGAAGTTGCGCCTGCGGCGATTCGTTCCACTAGCCGGCATCGTCGGTTTTTCATCGCTGACACCGGCGGTGAACGCCTGCAAACGGTTGTCTCTCGCGCTAGGCTGAAGGCACCTGTTTGAAGCTTTTTTGACAGGAAATATTGAGGAAAGGTCTCACGTGCGATCATCGCGTCGACTTCGTTGGCTCTCCATCCCGGTAGTAGCCACAGTTGCCCTCGTTTTGGCTGGATGCACCCCGCAGGAGCTCGTGGGCTACCTGCCAACTCAGCCTGGAACGACCAACCACGTTGACC
This sequence comes from uncultured Aurantimicrobium sp., assembly GCA_964589925.1. Taxonomy (GTDB): domain Bacteria; phylum Actinomycetota; class Actinomycetes; order Actinomycetales; family Microbacteriaceae; genus CAIOLM01. The sequence continues at coordinate 1,758 of CAZPVE010000185.1, forward strand.
GCATCATCGGCCTCTGGAACACCAGCTGGATCGTTCTGCTAGGCGTCGGTCTTATCGCATGGGGTCTGTTGCTGTGGGCCATGATCGTCTACCGCCGTCGCAAGGGTGAGACGGGCCTCCCGGTTCAGCTTCGCTACAACATGCCCATCGAGATTTTCTTCACCGTTGTTCCTCTGATCCTCATCATCGGGTTCTTCGCTGTTACGGCCCGCGACGAAGCAGTCATTGAGCAGCGCTTCGCCCAGCCGGATGTCACCATCCAAGCTTTCGGCAAGCAGTGGGCGTGGGACTTCAACTACACGAACGAAAATGTCTACTACTCCGGCATCCAGGTTCAGCCATCGAAAGACCCCGCTGCTCCGCAGGGCTCCATTGACCCCGCCTCGATCCCGACCTTGTACCTGCCTGTCGGCAAGAAGGTAGAAATTCAGCTTCAGGCCCGCGATGTCATTCACTCCTTCTGGGTCATCGACTTCCTTTACAAGAAAGACATGATCCCGGGCAAGACCAACTACATGTCGGTCATCCCCGAGCGCGAAGGCACGTTCCGTGGAAAGTG
>CAZPVE010000186.1:0-2307 GCA_964589925.1 uncultured Aurantimicrobium sp.
GTTGGCGAGGAATTCTTCGGCGTGGAGTGGCGCGACGACGACAGCGTCTGGGCCGTTGTTCGTTCGGTTACGAGCATCCCCGAGTCTCGATATCGCTGGGCACTGGCCCCGATCATTCGCCTTCGTCAGCGCATCCAGGTGCGCCTGAATGTTCGCGCGCTCACGCCGGCACGGCAGGCCAGCTAGTGACGCAGGCGCGCACCTTGAGTGCATATGTTCATGTGCCCTATTGCCGCGTTCGATGTGGATACTGCGACTTCAACACCTACACGTCAAGCGAGCTGCGCGGAACTAAGCAGGCAGATTTTGTGGACCATGTGGTGGCCGAGATGGCAATCGCGCAGCACAAACTTTCTGAGCTCGAGGATTTCCGGGAGCTGTCAACGGTGTTCTTCGGGGGAGGAACTCCCTCGTTGTTGCCGGTCGAAGACCTCGTCTCAACCGTCGGTGAGTTGCGAGCTCGATTTGGCATCGTCGAGTCCGCTGAGGTCACTGTCGAAGCCAATCCCGACAGCGTTGACGAGGAGTACCTGAAACGCCTCGCAGGCGGAGGTGTCACTCGCGTAAGTTTCGGTGTTCAGTCGGCGGTTCCCCATGTCCTTGCTGTGCTCGATCGCACACACAACCCAGAGCGCGTTCCCGAGGTCGTGGCAGCCGCCCGCCAGGCAGGGCTCGATGTCAGCATCGATTTGATATATGGAACACCAGGAGAAACGCTGGCTGATTGGGAGCAATCGTTGCGTGTAGTAGCTGACTTGGGCGTTGACCATGTGTCGGCGTATTCCCTCATCGTCGAGGAGGGAACCGCGCTTGAGAGACGCATCCGTCGCGGTGAAGTAGCCATGCCCGACCCGAATCTGCAAGCCGACATGTATGAAGCTGCTGATTCTGCTTTTGAAGCAATGGGGTTGACTTGGTACGAACTGAGCAATTGGTCTCGAACCGACGCCACTCGTTCGCGTCACAACATGGCCTACTGGCTGAACCAAGACTGGTGGGGATTTGGTGCCGGGGCGCATTCATACCTTGCCGGCCGCCGGTGGTGGAATGTCAAACATCCCGCCGCTTACGCACAAAGAGTGCTCGCCGGTGAGTCACCTGAGCAGGACGGCGAAACTCCGACGGCGACCGAGACACAGTTGGAAAGGGTACTTTTGGGGACGCGCCTGAAGTCAGGCTTTCCTGTTGAGCAGCTCGAAGAGACTCCACGGCACGAAGCTGATCTGCTCGCGTCAGAGGGCCTCATCGAACAGGATGCTCTCGATCAGGGGCTGATTCGCCTCACGCTTCGGGGTCGACTCCTGGCTGATGCCGTGGTGCGGCGCCTTACCTAAGGGCTCCGAGTTGGCTACTTGATGAAGTTGATCGTCAGGGGATAGATGTAGTCGGCACCTTCGCTGGTCTTCACGAACGCCAGGATCGAGTAGATCAAGCGCAATACCCAAGCCGCGAGCATGATCAACAGGCCGATGCCGGCAACGATTGTGATGACACCGATCACGTCTGCAAGAACCAGAGTCAGCTGAAAGTTGAGCGCTGACTTCATGTTGCGCTCGACGCGCACGCTGCGTTCCTTAAAGAACAGGAAGACGATGAGCGACGGAATGAAGCCGAAGATTCCCAGGATGTTGCCCAGGCTGATGTAGGTTTTCTCGTCTGCCTCACTGAGGGCAGGGTGCTGTGATTCGGTCATTAGGTCCCCTTCGTAACGCCGTGTTTCTAAAATACCCTGCTCGACGGTAGCTCACTAAACCTGGGAACAAGCCGGGGTAGTATTGGCACTCAGGAGAACAGAGTGCCAACATCCTGGTTGGGATGGGCGCCCGGCGAACGGAGAGCAGATGGTTACGCAGCGCGGCCTTGATGTTCTGCGGGCCATCGTGCAGGACTACGTTTCCAGCAAAGAGCCGGTTGGGTCAAAATCCCTTGTGGAGCGTCACGGATTCGAGGTCTCTGCCGCCACGATTCGCAACGATATGGCTGCTCTCGAAGATGAACAGCTCATTGTTGCCCCGCACACCTCGAGCGGGCGCATCCCGACAGACAAGGGTTATCGAGTTTTCGTCGATCATCTTGCAGAAATTCGACAGCTCTCCGGCTCTCAGCGCCAAGGTATCGAGAGATTCCTCGGCGAATCCGACGACTTTGACGACCTGCTTGCTCGCACAGTCCGCACTCTCTCGCAGCTCACCAACCAGGTTGCCGTGGTGCAGTATCCGTCTCTGGGGCCGGCCCGCGTTCAGCACGTCGAGTTGGTCAGGCTTGGTGCTTCACGACTCATGAGCGTTTTGATCACAGACAATGGGC
>CAZPVE010000187.1:0-2307 GCA_964589925.1 uncultured Aurantimicrobium sp.
CTCGTCTTCCCAGAAGAGTGCAGTTTGTGCTCTGCGCCTCCTCACGTTCTCTGTGATTCTTGTCGCTGCACTCTCGCGGCTGCGCCCAGATGGTCTGAGGTTGCCGGCAAGCCCTTGTGCACGACCGGGCTGAGGGGTGATGCTGCGCTCGACCTGGTTCGAGCCTTCAAGGACCAGGCTCGGTTGGCCCTGGCCGGAGACCTCAGCGTTTTGCTGGGTGAAGCCCTGCAAGCGGCCCGGAAACGATTCCCAGACGCCGACTCCCTCGTGACGCCCCCGTCTACGTGGTCGGCATGGCGCCGACGCGGATTTAGGCCACTGGGCATTCTCCTCAGGCGGGCTGGCTACCGCCACGAGCAACTCCTGAAGAACGCTGCGGGCCGACGACTCCGGGACCAGCGCGGGCTGACCTCGGCCGAACGGCGACGCAATGTACAGGGAACGATGAGAGCGCACGCCCGTTCTGCAGGCACGCAGGTCATTCTGGTCGACGACGTTGTCACCACCGGAGCAACAGCTTCCGAGGCAATACGAGCCCTGGAATCGGCGGGTTCGAGGGTGCTGTGCGTGGTCGCTCTGACCCGGGTCGAAATTCATAGCCGCAAACTTTCTGTAAATGGGTGACAACGGCGGTCTTCGGGCGTAGGTTGTGTTCACACAGGCGTGGTTCGAATCCGCTCTGGTTAAGAAAGGGGCGGCACGCCACTAGAAACCGGAGGGTTGCCATGCACGTCAACTTCGTCTCTCGTCACGCAGAAATCACGGACCGGTTTCGACAGTATGTCTCCGACAAGCTGGAGCGCATCACTCACCTCAACGACCAGGCTTTTGAGCTTGATGTGGCCCTGAGCAAGCACCACGGCGGCAAGGGTTTGATCGGAGGCGACCGTGTTGAGTTGACCCTCGTGGGGCCCGGACCGGTTCTTCGCGCCGAAAGCGATGGAGAAGACAAATATGCCGCCTTCGACCTCGCGATCGATCACCTCATCGAGCAGCTGAGACGGGATAAAGACCGCCACAAGGTGCACCGCGGGGGAGCTCACCACCAGATGTCACTGGGCGAGGCTACAGCCAGCGGCTTCAAAGGGCTCGACATTGAACCTGCAGGAATTGAAGTCCTCGACGAGGTTCAAAAGGAGCTCAACAAGGCGGAGTGGATTCGTGAAGAAGAGGCGAGCTAGCTCACAGCTGCTTCATTGCTAACGAGCCCCCAGCCCGCCTTTCAAGCCGGTAGGCTTGACTCTCGTGGCTAATATTCTTGACAAAGTTCTCCGCATTGGTGAGGGACGCATCCTCCGCAAGCTCGAAGCTTACGCCGAGGCTGTCAATTCCCTCGAAGACGCTTTCACCGGCCTAACCGACGAAGAACTGCGCAACGAGACGGCAGATTTCCGTTCGCGCTTCGCCGATGGCGAGTCGCTCGACCACATGCTCCCTGAGGCCTTCGCTGCTGTGCGTGAAGCCGCCAAGCGAACCTTGGGAATGCGCCACTTTGACGTCCAGCTCATGGGTGGAGCGGCGCTTCACCTGGGCAACATCGCTGAAATGAAGACCGGTGAAGGTAAGACGCTGGTTGCGACGCTGGCGGCCTACCTCAACGCAATCCCGGGCCGCGGAGTTCACGTCGTCACGGTCAACGACTACCTCGCTAGCTACCAGAGTGAGCTCATGGGCCGTGTATTCCGTGCCCTGGGCATGACCACCGGTGTCATCATCTCGGGTCAGGACCCCACCGAGCGTCGCACTCAGTACATGGCCGACATCACCTACGGCACCAACAACGAGTTCGGCTTCGACTACCTGCGCGACAACATGGCCTGGCAAGCAGCAGATCGCGTTCAGCGCGGGCACTACTTTGCTGTGGTCGACGAGGTGGACTCCATCCTCATTGATGAGGCCCGTACCCCGCTCATCATTTCGGGTCCAGCTTCGGGTGAGGCCAACCGCTGGTTCACTGAGTTCGCGGCCATCGCCGAGACCCTCATCGAGGGCGAAGACTACGAGGTTGACGAGAAGAAGCGCACCGTTGGTGTTCTCGAGCCCGGTATTGAAAAGGTTGAGGACTACCTAGGGATCGACAACCTCTACGAGTCGGCCAACACCCCGCTCATCTCGTTCTTGAACAACTCTCTCAAGGCCAAGGCCCTCTTCAAGCGCGACAAGGACTACGTCGTGATGAATGGCGAGGTTCTCATCGTTGACGAGCACACCGGCCGCATCCTTGCCGGCCGTCGCTACAACGAGGGTGTTCACCAGGCCATCGAGGCCAAGGAATCGGTCGAGGTCAAGGCCGAAAACCAGACCCTG
>CAZPVE010000188.1:0-2301 GCA_964589925.1 uncultured Aurantimicrobium sp.
ACGTAGTGGCCGAGATGGCCGCAGAAATCGCAGAAGGCGCCAAGCACGCCGAAGTCGCAATCGTTGTAGGTGGCGGAAACTTCTTTAGAGGGGCAGAGCTCTCTCAGCGCGGCATGGACCGCGGCCGCGCCGACTACATGGGCATGCTCGGCACCGTGATGAACGCGCTCGCCTTGCAAGACTTTCTTGAGCAGGCTGGTGCGCAGCCTCGCGTTCAGTCGGCCATCAACATGGCTCAGGTCGCCGAGCCCTACCTGCCGCTTCGCGCCATTCGCCACCTTGAAAAAGGTCGTGTCGTAATCTTTGGTGCCGGTGCCGGCCTCCCGTTCTTCTCCACCGACACCGTTTCGGCCCAGCGCGCCCTCGAGATTCACTGTGACGAGGTTCTCGTGGCCAAAAACGGCGTGGATGGCGTCTACAGCGCCGACCCGCGCACCGATCCCACCGCCGTCAAGCTCGACACCGTCACCTTCCGCGAGGCACTCGACAAGGGCCTCAAGGTCGTCGACTCCACCGCGTTCAGCCTCTGCATGGACAACAAGATGCCCATGCGCGTGTTTGGCATGGAGCCCGAAGGCAACATCACGAAGGCCATCAAGGGCGACGCCATCGGCACCCTCGTCACCAACTAGACTGAACCGACGCCGTCGTACCCAAGGAGCACCACGTGATTGCCGAAGTTCTTTCTGATGCCACTGACCGCATGGCCAAGGCCATTGAGGTCGCCAAAGAAGACTTTTCGAGTGTTCGTACCGGCCGGGCTAACCCGCAGCTCTTCCAGAAGATTCTGGTCTCGTACTACGGCACGCCCACCCCGCTTGCTCAGCTCGCTGGCCTGACCACGCCGGAGGCGCGCACCATCCTGGTGACCCCGTTCGACAAGTCGGCCCTGCGCGACATCGAGCAGGCCATCCGTGACATGCCCAACCTGGGTGCAAACCCCACCAACGACGGCGCCGTCATTCGCGTGACCCTGCCGGAGCTCACCGAAGAGCGCCGCAAGGAGTATGTGAAGATCGTTCGCACCAAGGGTGAAGACGCCAAGGTTTCGATTCGCAACATCCGCCGCAAGGCCAAGGATGACCTCGACGCGCTCAAGGGCGACATCGGAGACGACGACCTCGCTCGCGGTGAAAAAGAGCTCGAGGCCATCACCAAAACCCACATCGACCAGATCGACGAGGCCCTCAAGCGCAAAGAGGCCGAGCTCCTCGCAGTCTAGAGACGTCCATGACTGACCCCAACTCTGACAAACCGGACGAAAAACTCACCCCCACCGGGCAGTTTCAAGCACAAATGCGTGCTGTTCGCGCCGACTTCGATCGCACCGTCGAGCAGGCTCGAGCCGACTTCGATCGGAACATCGAGCAGGCTCGCGCGCAGTTCGATCAGGCCAACGCCAAGATGCAGGCGCGCACCGGGCGAAACATTATTGGCGCGGTGTTGATGGGCCTTGGCCTTGGTGGTGCGTTGCTCGCCTCGATTCTGGTCGACAAGCAGTTCTTCATTCTGTTCGGCGCTGTGCTGCTGGGCATCTGCTCGTTTGAGCTGGCCACTGCCATGAAAGTGCGCAACTGGTATGTGCCGCGCTACTTGAGCGCTGCCGTCACCGTGGCTGCCATGCCGCTGGCGTTTTACCAGGGCATGGTCATCACCACCGTGGCGATTCTGGGTGGATTGGCCGTCATTTTGCTGTGGCAGATCGTGCGGTTGAGCATCCGTGGTCACATGCCCGGTGCCAAGCTCGGCCCCTCGCTGGCCGCCTCCGCCTTCGCGCAGGGATATGTCACGCTTCTCGGTGCGTTCACCGTGGCTCTGGCCGCTCAGCCCGGCACCCCGGGTCAGCAGGCCGCCGGACAGTGGTGGGTGCTTGCGTTCCTCATCATCGTCGTCTCGGTGGATGTCGGGGCCTACGCCACCGGAATCATGTGGGGCAAGCACCCGCTCGCGCCCAAGATCAGCCCCAAGAAGACCTGGGAAGGCTTCGCCGGCGCTGCTGTGACCTCGAGCGTTGCGGGCATCCTGGTGACCGTGTTCATGCTGCACGAGCACTGGTGGTTCGGTCTGATTCTTGGTCTGATTCTGCTGTTTGTGGCCACATGGGGAGACCTGGGGGAGTCACACCTCAAGCGCGTGCTCGGCATCAAAGACATGTCGAACTGGCTGGCTGGCCACGGCGGATTCCTCGACCGCCTCGACTCGATCCTGCCGTCGGGCGTGTTCGCTTTCACCATGTATTTCATCGTGCAGGCCATCGGCTAGGCCGAGACCTTCTGCACAGTCTGCGAGAATAGAACCGTG
>CAZPVE010000189.1:0-2294 GCA_964589925.1 uncultured Aurantimicrobium sp.
GTTCGGCATAAGTACGTCTGCCACGGGAGGCTCCATTCACCTTCATCAACGCCCTGAGCGGGCTTGAATCGAATCTACCGACACAAACACGCCAAACCCCGCCGTGTTCGCCCACGGCGTTCAGATAGTGTCGTTGAGTGCCCACCCAACTGCTCGCCGCTCTCGCCGGTCTGGGCTTCGGGCTGTCACTAATCGTTGCGATTGGCGCACAGAACGCCTTCGTTTTGCGCCAGGGTCTCATCCGTAATCACGTGCTGATCATCGTGACAATCTGCGCCCTCGCGGATATTGCCCTTATCTTCGCTGGCATCGCGGGCCTGGGTGCGCTGATCACCAGCGTCGGCTGGCTTCTGCCGGCAATTGAGCTCGTCGGCGGTGTCTTCGTTGCGACGTACGGCGTCTTTGCGGCCAAACGCGCGCTCTCGAGTGAGAGCCTTGCCCCCACAGCTGAGACCACCGGACTCACAACTGCCGTCGCCATCACGACCACACTTGGGCTCACGCTTCTCAACCCGCACGTGTATCTCGACACTGTGCTGTTGCTCGGCTCTGTGGCGAGCACCTACGGAGGAAACCGCTGGTGGTTCGGCCTCGGGGCCGGCATCGGCAGCATCGCCTGGTTTTTCTCACTGGGCTTCGGCGCCCGGATGCTGCGACCCGTATTCGCAAAGCCCCTGGCGTGGCGCATCCTCGATATCGCTATCGCACTCGTCATGTTTGCGATCGCAGGCACCCTGCTTGTCGGCTTCGTGCAACACGTCTTCCTGGCTGGTTAACAGGAAGAGGCCCGCCGAAGCGGGCCTCTTCCTGTGGTCGAAACCTAGTCTTTCTTTGCAGAAGCCTTCTTGGCAGCCGGCTTCTTAGCGGCGGCAACCTTCTTGGGCTCAGCGTCAGCCTCATCAACAGCAGGAACCTCGAGCGGGAATTCAACGGCCTTGCCGGCCGAGTCGGTCACCTTTGCCTGCGAGAGAACGATGGTCAGCGCCTTGTTGCGAGCGATGTCGGCGTAAACCTGCGGCAGTTGGCCGTTCTCCTGAAGGATGCGGGCAAACTCACCGGGCTCCATGCCGTACTGAACAGCACCCTGGAAGAGGTACTGCATGACCTCGTCTTCGCCAACCTTGATGTCTTCGGCTTCAGCGATGGTGTCGAGCAGAATCTGCTGGCGGAACATGGTGGTCGATTCTTCGATAACCTCGGCGCGGTGCACGTCGTCTTCGAGGCGACCTTCACCCTCCAGGTGACGGTGCACCTCTTCGTCGACAATGCCCTCGGGAAGGTCGAACTTAACCTTCTCGATGAGGTAGTCGAGGATGGCCTTGCGTGCGGCAACCCCCTGCTCGCCCTTCTTGCGGGTCTCAACCTCGTTTTTGAGGCTCTCTTTGAGCTCAGCGATGGTGTCGTACTCGCTGGCGATCTGAGCGAAGTCGTCGTCTGCCTTTGGCAGCTCACGCTCCTTGACGGCAAGAACCTTGACGGCGATCTGGGCCTTTTCACCCTCGTGGTCGCCACCGAGAAGAACCGACTCGAAAGTGGTCTCTTCTCCAGCGGTCAGCGTGTCAAGAGCGTCGTCGATGCCGGCAATGAGCTCGCCAGAACCGAGTTCGTAGGAAATCGACTCGGCGGTGTCAACCTTGTTGCCAGCAATGGTGGCGTCGAGGTTGATGGTCAGGAAGTCACCCTTCTTTGCCGGGCGGTCAACCGACACGAGCGTGCCGAAACGGCTGCGCAGGCGGTCGAGCTCGTCTGCGATGTCGTCAGCTGAAACCTTGGCGGCGTCAATCTTGACGGCAATCGAGTCGTACGCAGGAAGTTTCACCTCGGGACGGGTGGGAACCTCGATGGAGATGATCAAGTCGCCGCTGAAGTCAGCAGGATTGGGCCACTCAACGATGTCTACCTCGGGACGACCCATGGGACGAACCTTGTTCTCGGTGACAGCCTGGCGGTAGTACCCCTCGAGGCCCTCCTGCACGGCGTGCTCGAGAACGGCCGGACGACCAACCTTGGTGTCGATGATCGGCGCAGGAACCTTGCCCTTGCGGAAACCTGGAATGTTGACCTGCTCCGCAATGTGCTCGTAGGCGTGCTCAATCATTGGCTTGAGCTCTTCGGGGCTCACGTTGATGGTCAGCTTCGAACGAGTCGGGGTGAGCTTCTCGATAACGGTCTTCACGTGCGTATTTCTCCTGCGTTGTTTGTTGACGTGCTTGTGTGGTCGGGGCGACAGGATTCGAACCTGCGACCTCCCGCTCCCAAAGCGGGCGCTCTAGCCAAGCTGAGCTACGCCCCGG
>CAZPVE010000190.1:0-2274 GCA_964589925.1 uncultured Aurantimicrobium sp.
GACCAGCAGCAGGTTGCCGGGCCGCTGCAGCCGCAGATCGGCGCCGACGGTGGCGAGGTTGCCTTCGCGGTCGAACACGCTGAGCCGGCCCGGCGCGGCGTAGTAGATCCAGCGGCCGCTGACCGCGGGCCGGGGGCAGTAGACGTCGCGGGGCCCGAGCTGGCCCTGGCGGCAGCGCACGAGTCGCCCCGACGGCGCGGTGCCGCGCGCGCGCTTCGAGCCAGCGCCCGGCCGAGTCGAAGTCGTCGGCCCCGATGGCTACCCGGTGAATCTCGGCCTTAGAGCGGCTCACGAGAGCTACTCCGGCACGTCCCTTGGCGCTCGCGGCATCGTGCAGGATGTTCCACTCGGGTCCCAGCAAAGACTCCAGGTCCTCGGTCGAGGCGCGTACCTCCTGTAGTGCGAGGATGTCGACGCCACGCGCATCCAACCAGTCGCCCATTCCTTTGCGGAAAGCGGCACGAACACCGTTGACATTGACCGTGGCGATGCGAACAGACATGGCTCGAGTCTAGGAGGCTGGCGTCTGCTTCTTGGGGCGGATGCGCTGGAGGGTTTCGCGGGTCACGATCCAGCCGGTGTCGACGGGTTCGAGGCCGGCGTCGCGCATGCCGGTTGCCATCCACTGCGCCGTCAGCAGGTAGACGCGGCACATCAGGTTGAGCCAGATCAACAGACCGATAAAGATTGCGAGGCTCGCAAAGAGCGGGTTCTTTGTTGCGCCGGTCAGCAGCAAGCTTCCGGCAATCTTCATGGCCCCCAGAGCGATCCCACCAAGAATTGCGCCGGGCCACAGGAACTTCCACGGGATCGGTACGCCCGAGAGGAGGCGGATCATTGCAGCGAGTGTGACCGTGTCAAGCACGAAGACCACCAGCACGGTCGCAACTCGGATTCCCGCATCGAGCCAGGTTTGAGCGTGCGCGCCGAATCCCAGCGCTTTGATGGTCGCTTCAAAGAAACTGGTGGCAATCACGGTGACGGAGGCGCCAACAAAGATGATGATGCCGTAAGCGAGGGCAATGACGAGATCCCAGAGCTTGAGCAACACAAAGTTCAGAGCCGGCTTGGGCAGTCCGAACATGAGGTGCATCGCCACTCGCGTGTAGTTGATCCAGTTGATGGCTGTGTATGCCAACACGATGAGCGCGACGGCACCTGTCCAGCCCAGAGTTGCCGCCGAGAACAGCGTGTCCGGGTCAATGGCCCCGCCCTTGGCAATCAAGTTGGGGATCTGCAGGTTGATGAAATTGACCACGGTGTCGCGCACGTTGGGGTGAGCCGTCAGATACAAGCCGGTGATGGAGAACGTCACATAGATGGCTGCGAACACGGCAAAGAACGCCTGAAACGACATTCCCGCGGCCGAGAGATTGCCACCGGCGAGGGAGTACGCCTGGTAGACCCGGTAGGGCTTCAGGTTCTTGACCCAGGTCGTGAACTTCGTGATCATGACCTAGCTTGCGTCGAGGTTTGATGCCACGAGGTCGGCCAGTTGCTGGGCCACGGCCTCGGCGTTGTCTCCTTCGGCCGTGATGGTGACTTCTTCACCATGCCCAGCAGCAAGAGCCAAAACCGACAGGATGCTCGCGCCGTCGGCACTCTCACCCGAGGTCTTGGTCACCGTCACACTGTGGCCACTCGCGCCCACGGCCTGCACGAACAGCATCGCGGGACGGGCGTGAAGCCCGACCGTCGAGCCAACCGTGACGGTTCGCGAAGCTGTCGACACGAGAGAAGTTAGGAGCGCTTGCCGAAGAGGCGAGCGAAGAAGCCGGGCTTGGCAGCGGGGGCTGGCGCCTTCACCGTGGCGGGCGCGGAAACGTGTCCGAGCGAGCCGGCAACAGCGGCGGCAACTGCTTCGGCCACGACACTGTCTGCGTCGGAGATCGCACGCGTCACGCCTGCGTGGATGAAAGCCTTGCCGTTGAAGCGTGCGAGGTCTTTGACGTCGAGGTCGGTAGCAAAAATGCACAGTTCAGCGCCGTCAATTGCGGCCTGAGGCATCGGAGTTGACCCCGCCGAACCCTGCGTCTCGACGGTGATCTCGTGGCCGGCACGCTTCGCTGCCTGCTCGAGGGCCTCAGCGGCCATGTAGGTGTGTGCGATTCCCGTGATGCAGGAAGTTACAGCGACGATTTTCATACGGTTACCTCTCGGGTGATGATGTCGGCGACCTGGGTGGCCGAGGTCGAAGATCGGAGTTCCTCGCGGAAGTCATCGCGCACGAGCTTGCGTGCAAGGGCGGCAAGGATGTGCAGGTGCTGGTCGTCG
>CAZPVE010000191.1:0-2272 GCA_964589925.1 uncultured Aurantimicrobium sp.
CGTTCTTGAGGCAGCCAAGCTTCTCGACCTTGAGCCTTACCTCGACCGCAAGCCCAAGGCACTTTCGGGCGGTCAGCGTCAGCGTGTAGCCATGGGTCGAGCCATCGTCCGCAAGCCCCAGGTGTTCTTGATGGATGAGCCTCTCTCGAACCTTGACGCCAAGCTCCGCGTCCAGACTCGCACCCAGATTGCATCGCTCCAGCGTCGCCTCGGCGTCACCACTGTTTACGTCACCCACGACCAGACCGAAGCGTTGACCATGGGTGACCGCATCGTCGTGCTCAAGGACGGCGTGCTTCAGCAGGTGGGAACTCCTCGTGATCTTTACGAAGCACCGGCCAACATCTTCGTTGCGGGCTTCATCGGCTCCCCCGCCATGAACTTCATTCCAGCAGCCGTTGTCTCTGGTGGCATCCAGTTCGGAAACTCAGTCGGTCAGGTCGATGCCGCGACTCTCAAGAACGCAACGGGCCACTCAGTCACTGTTGGTGTTCGCCCCGAAGACCTCGTCATTACCAAGGACAAGGGCCTCGAGGTTGAAATCGATGTCGTTGAGGAGCTTGGAGCTGACGGCTACCTCTACGGACGCGCGGTTATCGATGGCAAGGACCACAACGTGGTCGTTCGTGTCGACGGTCGCAACCACCCCAACCGCGGAGAGAAAATCTTCGTTGAGCCGGTTGCCAAGCACATTCACGTGTTCGACTCCGAGACGGGCCTGCGCCTGTCCACCGCTGTCATCGACTAAGCACCGCACCAACATTGAGGCAAGGATGCCCGCGATGTTCCCTCCGGGGTCTTCGCGGGCATCACTGCATTTACTGAGACGGAATCATGAGTAAAGCACTCAACATCAGCGCGGCCACGGTCGAGCCTGGGCTCCTTCTGCTTCCATGGGATGTCCCCCTGGAAGCCTGGCCAGATTCCCTGATCACCGCCCTCCCCAAGGGAATCTCGCGCCACGTCGTTCGGTTTGCCCAGATCGACGACTCGGTGGTGGCCATCAAGGAAACAACCGAAGAGATGGCTCGCGGTGAGTATGAGATGCTCAAGCAGCTCCAAAAGGCCAATATCCCTTGCGTCGAGCCCGCCGCAGTTGTTACGGGTCGCACCAACGCCGCAGGAGAAGAGCTGCCGGCCGCGCTCATCACGCAGCACTTGAAGTTCTCCATGCCCTTCCGCGCCCTGTATTCAACAACACTGCGCAAAGAGACTCTTCGTCGACTGATCGATGCTCTTGCTCTGCTGCTCGTTCGTTTGCACAACGTCGGGTTCTTCTGGGGCGACGTATCCCTGTCGAACACCCTGTTTGTTCGTGATGCCGGTTCGTTCGCGGCCAAGCTCGTCGACGCAGAAACCGGCCGCCTGTACCCCTCCATCACGGATGGCCAGCGCGCTCACGATCTCGAAATCGCCCGCATCAACATAGCCGGCGAGCTCATGGACCTTCAGGCCGGCAACCGCATCGATGCTTCTGTCGACCCGGTGGCCATTAGCGACCAAATCATGGCTGCCTATGACTCGCTCTGGCACGAACTCAATGACCCCGAGCTCCTCGACGAGAAGGAACTCTGGAAGATCCAGAAGCGGGTGAACCGACTCAACGACCTCGGCTTCGACATCGAAGAACTTGAGATCAAGACGGATGACAAAGGCACGAAGGTTCGCATCGAGCCAAAGGTGGTGGATGCGGGACACCACGCCCGCCGACTCCTTCGGCTGACCGGACTGGACACCGAGGAGAACCAGGCACGTCGTCTTCTCAACGACCTCGACGCCTATGCAGCACGAGTTTCCCTCCCCAACCTCGACGAGGAAGTTGCCGCGCACCTGTGGTTGACGCGTGTGTACGAGCCCGTTGTGCGGAGCATCCCCGCAGACCTTGAGGGAAAGCTCGAAGACGCCGAGATCTTTCACCAGGTGCTCGAGCACCGCTGGTACATGTCCGAAAATGCCAACCGCGACATCCCACTCAACGAGGCTGTTCGCGACTACATCGAAACGGTTCTGGTGAACCGTCGAGATGAAGAAGTCATCCTCAATCCGCCTACCGAGGCTATTGGTTTGCCTGACATGATCTGGCGTGACAGCGACACGCGCTGGGGTGACGGTGAGATGCCTCCACGCGGGCCCGACGAACCCGAGCGCGATTGGCGCGACCTCGTCTAGAGGACTGCCAAAAACGATGAAAACCGCCCTTCCAGGCGGTTTTCATTGGTGGATCTGAGGGGACTCGAACCCCTGACCCCCTGCATGCCATGCAGGTGCGCTA
>CAZPVE010000192.1:0-2267 GCA_964589925.1 uncultured Aurantimicrobium sp.
GTTGAGAGCGAAGCGAACCATGTCACCCTCATTGACGCCACGGAATGAGGCAGAGCCATCCCAGGTCTGTTCAATGACACCGTTCTGGTAGTAGGTCAGGTCGGCGGTGAGGGTGTCAGCGACAAGGACACCGTTCTCTCCCGTAATGACCGTGACGCGTTCCTTGAACGGGGTCAGCCAGTTGACGGTGTGGCTGACAATCGTGCCTTTGGACAGGGTGCCCACGGCCACAACCATGTCTTCATGAGCGCGACCACTGCGGTGAGCTGTGCGGGCGTTGACCGAAACGTACTCTTGCTGTGTCACCCACGCCGTGAGGTCGATGTCGTGGCTCGCGAGGTCTTTGATGACACCGACGTCAGCAATGCGCCCAGGAAAAGGCCCCTGGCGACGAGTAACAACCTGATAGATGTCCCCGAGTAGGCCGTCTTCAATGCGAGTACGAGCAGACTGCAAAGCCGGGTTGTATCGCTCGATGTGACCAACTCCACCCACGAGGCCCTGCGCGGCGAACAGGTCGCGCAACTCGGTTGCCTCAGCCGCGGTAGACGCAACCGGCTTCTCCACGAGAGCGTGGATGCCGCGCTCGGCAAGCTGCTGGGCAATGCTCAGGTGGAAGGTCGTTGGAGCGGAGACAACGCAGTAGTCAACACCCTGTTCGAGAAACTCATCCAGATTCTTGAAGACGGGCTTACCCTGAATGGTGGGGCCGACCGCATCCGCGGGATCGGAAACTCCAACAAACTCGACGCCATCAAGTTGGCTGAGGACGCGGCTGTGGTGACGGCCCATCACTCCGAGGCCGACAACGCCAGCGCGAAGCGTCATTACGCGCCCGCCTTGGCGACCGCGTTGACCGCCTCAACGATGGTCTCGAGTTCGCCCTGAGTCAGCGTCGGATACACCGGGAGGGAAAGCGCCTGAGCAGCGGCTACCTCGGTGGTGGGCAGGTCGACATCAAGCTTGAACGACGGCAGACGGTGAATCGGCGTCGGGTAGTAAACACCCGTTCCCACGCCCTTCTCAGCGAGAGCCTTAGCGAAGGCGTCACGATCCTGGTCAATTACGCGAATCGTGTACTGGTGGTAGACGTGGACGGCACCCTCGGCGACAGGCGGGGTGACAACGCCTTCGATGTTCGCGTCGAAGAACGCCGCGTTCTGCTGACGCTTCTGGGTCCAGGCGTGCAGTTTGGTGAGCTGCACACGACCAATAGCTGCGTGAATGTCGGTCATGCGGGTGTTGAACCCGACCACCTCGTTTTCGTAGCGACGCTCCATTCCCTGGTTGCGAAGAACGCGCACCATGCGGTCGACGGAAGCCGAAGGAGTCGTGACCATTCCACCTTCACCGGAGGTCATGTTCTTGGTGGGGTAGAACGAGAAGGCGGCGGCTTCACCCCACGCTCCCACCGGGATGCCATCTACCGACGCAAGGTGGGCCTGGGCGGCATCCTCAAGAAGCAGGATGTTGTGCTTCTTCGCGATCGCGTCGAGGGCGCGCAGGTTCGCAGGGTGGCCATACAGGTGCACGGGCATGATTGCCTTCGTGCGCGGAGTGATTGCAGCTTCGACGGCGGCGGGGTCGACACAGAAGTGATCGAGTTCGATGTCGACGAACACCGGAGTGGCCCCAGTGAGACCTACCGAGTTTGCGGTAGCCGCAAAACTAAACGACGGGACGATGACCTCGTCGCCCGGGCCAATTCCAACTGCCAGAAGGAACATGTGCAGGGCAGAGGTGCCGGAGTTCACCGCAATGGAGTGGCGGCCGTCAACAACGGCGGAGAATTCTTGCTCAAAGGCAGCGACCTCGGGGCCCTGTGCCAGCATGCCGGAGAGGATAACTCGGTCAACTGCCGCGCGTTCTTCTTCACCGATTTCAGGTTTTGCAGCAGGGATCATCGCAGGAATCTTTCTCATCGGGACGTCACATTCGTCGAGACGCGCGTGAGGCTAATTCTACCGAGCAAACAGAAAATTCTCGGCGAGGATCTGGGCTGAGCGTCGGCCGTCGTGGACCTCCCGCGCGAACTCAACGCCACGCGCTGCAAGCTCTCTGTAGGCGGCTCGGTTCGCCAAAATGGCTCGAATCGTTACCTCGATATCTCGCCCGCGACTTCGAACCATCGGCAATTCGCGGCCAGTGAGTTCGATGACTTTCTGCCACGTGAAGTCGTTGATGTGCCCCACCACGACTCGACCCGCAGCCATCGCCTCGACGGCCGAGGAGGCGTACATACCAAGCCGAAATTGTTCCAGGACAAT
>CAZPVE010000193.1:0-2225 GCA_964589925.1 uncultured Aurantimicrobium sp.
CAAAGCATCAACGTCCGAGAGGAGCACGAGAGCGTCAGCGTTCACCAAAGTGGCAACCAGTGCGGCCAAGCGATCGTTGTCACCGAAGCGAATTTCGTGAGTGGCAACGGTGTCGTTCTCATTCACGATAGGCAGGATGCGCAAGCCCAGCAGTCGCTCCATCGCGCTCTCCGCGTTGCCACGGTGCGTCGGGTTCTCGAGGTCTCCCGCGGTCAGAAGCACTTGTCCGGCGGTGATGCCGTAGCGGTCGAGGCTGTCTTGGTACCGATAGATGAGCACGTTCTGGCCCACGGCGGCAGCGGCTTGCTGAGTGGCCAGATCGTCGGGACGAGCATCCAATTTCAAGAACGGAAGGCCCGTCGCAATCGCACCCGACGAGACCAGCACAACTTCGACGCCTCGCCCGTGTGCAGCGGCGAGGGCATCAACGATGAGCTCAATCTGACCAGCGTTTTCACCGCTGATCGACGACGATCCAACCTTGACGACGATTCGTCGAGCGGATGCGAGCTCGCTACGACCAGTCACTGTCATCGTCATCTCCGTCTTGCCAGAGTCCGGCTTCTTTTTCACGCACAAGCTCAGCTCGCGCTTCGGTCTTTGCGTCCATGAGGTCGAAGTACTCATCACGACGCTGCTTATTGGTTCGACGATTATTCTCGCTCAGGCGGTCGTCAGTTCCGCGCGGACTCGCGATGAGTTCAGCGGTCGAGGTGAGCGTGGGCTCCCAGTCGAAAACAACACCGTTGCCCTGACCGATGACAACAGTCGAGCCGGGAACCGCGCCCTTGGCGAACAGACCGTCCTCAACACCGAGCTTGGCGAGGCGATCGGCCAAGAACCCGACGGCTTCGTCGTTCGAAAACACGGTCTGCTGAACCCAACGCTCGGGCTTGTCGCCCAGAATGCGGAACAGGGGGCCAGAAGGCGTGTTTTCGACATTGATGACGAAGTCGACCGGGTTGACGGCCTGGGGGCGAAGGACGATGCGTGTCGGCGCCGCTTCTTCATCTTGCGCAGCCTTGAGGCGGGCATTTTCGACCAGCTCAGCTAACGCAAACGAAAGCTGACGCAGTCCGTCGTGGCTGACCGCAGAAATCTCAAACACTCGATAGCCAAGCTTTTCAAACTCTGGCTTGACCATGTCGGCGAGGTCGCGGGCATCCGGAACATCCACCTTGTTCAGGGCCACGAGCGCAGGGCGCTCAAGCAATGGAATCTGCCCAGCCGGCACAGGATACGCAGCCAGCTCTGCCCGAATGACCTCGAGATCGGTCAACGGATCACGGCCGCTTTCGAGCGTTGCACAGTCAATGACGTGCAGCAGTGCCGAGCAACGCTCAACGTGACGCAAGAAGTCGAGGCCGAGACCCTTTCCTTCGCTTGCGCCCTCAATGAGGCCCGGCACGTCGGCGATTGTGTAGCGAACCTCGCCGGCCTGAACAACGCCCAAGTTGGGGTGCAAGGTGGTGAAGGGATAGTCGGCAATCTTGGGGCGAGCGGCCGACAACGCGGCAATCAGCGATGACTTTCCTGCCGAAGGGAATCCAACCAGGGCCACATCAGCAACGGTCTTGAGCTCAAGAACAACGTCACCCTGCCAGCCCTCGGTTCCGAGCAGGGCAAACCCTGGCGCCTTGCGCTTAGACGTGGCCAGCGCGTTGTTGCCGAGTCCACCCTGGCCCCCCTGGGCTGCAACAAAACGCATTCCGGCCACGTTCATGTCAACGAGCTCTGTGCCGTCGACATCCTTGACGACCGTGCCTACGGGTACAGTCAGTTCGAGAGTTTGACCCGTTGTGCCTGAGCGGTAATCACCCATTCCGTCGCCGCCATGCTCAGCACTCTGGTGTGGGTGCCGGTGGTGACCAAGAAGGGTTGTGACCTGGGGATCGGCAACGAGCACGATGTCGCCACCGTTTCCACCCGAGCCACCGTCAGGGCCCGCGAGAGGCTTGAACTTTTCACGTCGAATCGACACACATCCATCGCCACCGTTTCCGGCGCGCAAGTGAAGCGTCACGGTATCAACGAATGTTGCCATGTGCGCCTCCTTGATGAGTTGTGTGGATGTTGCGGGCTAAATGCAAAAAGGCGAGCAATCGCTCGCCCCTTTGCAGGTAAATCGTTGGAGTTAGCCAGCGACGATGTTGACGACCTTGCGGCCACCCTTCGTACCGAACTCCACCGAACCAGCGGCGAGGGCGAAGAGAGTGTCGTCGCCA
>CAZPVE010000194.1:0-2197 GCA_964589925.1 uncultured Aurantimicrobium sp.
AGCCACACCATCAACTGGCTCACACCATTCAAGGAGCGCGTCACGGTCATCACCGGAGAAAACGGTGTCCTTGTCGCCGACACTCTCACCGCCGACCTGACCTACTACCAGAACGGCGTTATTGAACAGACATGGGATGGATCTGCCTCATTCCGTGGCGTCAATGAGGGTGACATGGTTCGCTTCGCTCTCAACCGCAAGGAGCCGCTCCTCGCCGAGCATGAAGCCTTCCGGGATGCTGTCCTCACGGGTGATCAAAGCAAGATCGTCACCTTCTCCGAGGGAACCCGCGTCGTTGAAATCGCCGAAAAGATGGTTGCCGACGGTCTCACCTACCGTCTCTCCTAGGGGGCGTCTTGTGACATCCAAGCGCGCCCTTGTTCTCTCGGATTCGCCCATCGCGCGTGATCCGCGAGTTCTCAAGCAGGTCTCCTGGCTTGCCTCAGAGGGCTTCGTGGTCGATACCCTCGGTCGTGGCCCCGCGCCGGCAGAGGTGAACGGGCGTCATTTCGCCATGCCCCGACCTTCGGTTGCCAAGCGCGTCTTTTCCTATCTGTTTTTGCCGAATCGGGCGAAGTACCGCGCGCTGATCGAGAGCACAATTCCGCGAGACTTGGCCTCGATTTCGACGCCCGTTTACGAGGTCGTCGTTGCGAACGAGGTGGAACTCCTCCCGTGGTTCGTTGCACGTCGTGAAGTCCTCCTTAAAGTCGGCGGTCATGCCCACCTTGACTTGCACGAATACACCCCGAGTCAACGAAGTGGGTTGTCCTACCGGCTCGTGTTCAAGCGGTGGCGCGACTACCTCATTTCGTTTATCCCATCGACTGCTTTCGATTCACGGTCCGTTGTTGCGAATGGAATCGCTGATCTTTTTGTGGAGCGCTTTGGCTTCGAAAAGCCACAGATTGTGCGCAATTGCCCCGACTTCGTTGACCTCCCTGTTGGAGACGTGAAATCGGATTGCATCCGTCTCGTTCATCACGGTGTGGCTTCGCTGTCTCGGGGTCTTGAACTCATGATCGATGCCATGGCGCATGTCGATGAGCGATTCAGGCTCGATCTGATGCTGGTCGGATCGGGGCCCAATCTTGATTCGCTCAAAAGGCGCGCTGCCCCTTTGGGTTCGCGAGTCTCGTTCCCAGACCCCGTTGACGTTCGTCAGATTCCACGGGCAATTAACGCCTACGACGCAGAGGTCATCTTCTTTCCCCCGCTGACCCAAAACCTCAAGTACGCGCTCCCCAATAAATTCTTTGAGGCCGTTCAGGGGCGCCTTGCGATTGTGACTGGTCAGAGCTCTGAGATGGTCTCCGTCGTCGAGCAGTATGGCAACGGCTTGGTGGTCGAGGGGTGGGGCTCGGCAGACTTGGCTGCGGCCATCAACACCCTCACGTCCGAGGGCGTTGCGGCCATGAAAGCGGCGTCAGATCGCGCAGCACAAGACTTGTCGTCAGCCTCGGAGAAGCAGGTTTTCCTGGCAGCTTTGGGGCTCGAGTCGGCCTAACCGATCGCGGCTCGGGGGCCGACAGGCCTAAGCGCTCGCGAAGGCTTGAAAGAATGCGGCCTTTTCGTGCTCGGCGCTCATCTCATGTGCTCCTGCGTGAGAGCGCTTCTTCATGTTGCGAACACTTTCTGGAGTCAAGGTGTTGATGGCTGCAGCCAAATCCTCGGGAGTCCATCCGGTCGCAACAACACCATTACCGAGGTGTTCGACAACGTCAACCATTGTCGGGGTCGGCCCAGTGACGAGCGCTAGGCGGCCTTGAATCGCTTCAAATAGCTTGTTGGGTAAGGCCGTTGCGAGGTTGTCGGTGACCGGTGGAAAGAACATGACTTCAACGTCGTATTTGTTGATTTCCTGAGCCAGAGTTCGCATGGGGGCAGGCGGAACAAGCGTGACGCGATCCTCAAGACCCGTGATGTACTGGCGCAGCTCGTCAATCACTGCCTGGTTTCCGGCGAGCATAAATGTGAGGTGGAAACGATCGTCGACGAGCCGCATGGCATCCACCATGGGCCAGAAGCCCCTATTCTTGCCGGCCAGACCGTGGTGAATCAGGTTGATTCGTGCATTGTCGACGGGTGACGGCTCCTGATTCACAAAAGGTGGTGCATTGCGAACGAGCGTCGGTTTCATGGCTTGTCCTGCTTCTGGTCCAGTCACCCAATACCATTGCCCTTCGGTTTGAGATTG
>CAZPVE010000195.1:0-2187 GCA_964589925.1 uncultured Aurantimicrobium sp.
AAGGCAAGGACTACGTCATGAAAGATGGCGACGTGGTCGAGTTCCGTTTCAACGTTTAGGCCCCAAACTAACCCCTTGTGAAGGTCGGAGTCCTGACTCGGTTCTTGGGTTGCCACTTAAACGATTCTGGCCAACGATGCATGCGCATCGTTGGCCAGAACGCTGAGAAGAATTACTTGGTCTTCTTTCTCATCGAGACGAGGTAGACCGCAATTCCCGCTGCAACGAGCAGCCCACCCAGCAGGGTTATTCCGGTCGACACGAGGGGGCTGGCTCCGGTCTGGGCGAGAACCGGTTTAGCTGCCGCCGTTGCCGTTGGGGTTGCAGACGCTGAGGCGGAAGCCGAAGGCGTCGGCGTTGACGTCGGGTTGCTCGGCGGAACAGTGACGGTCGGGGCACTGCCTACGGTCACTGCGCCGTCTACGGCGACACCTTCAAGGTAGAGGACTGCCTGGAAGACATTGTCATCCGCCGAGGCGTTACGAGTATTGAAGGTAAGGGAGGAATCACCCAGGGTGAGGAACGAGTCGAGTGAGTAGAACTCGTCGTCGTTTGCGGTCGTGGTCAGGGCCGGCAAATCCGTCGAGTCACCAATGCCACCCACCGTAAGGAGCGCTCCGTTGGATGCCTGGCCGTCATCTTGACCTCCGGCCGTCTGAGAAACCCATTGGGGCGAGGAATTGGACGAGGTTGAGACCTTTACATCTGTCTGCTGGCTTCGGTTTGCAACCTGGTAACTGAACCCGATTCCCAGCGAGAGGGTTGCGTGCTGAAAGTTCATGTTGGTCAGGGCCGGGAAGTTCATGGAGAAACTGTCTCCCGCGCTCTGTGAGGCCCCAAACGCAAGAATCACCGAAGAGACAGGTTTGGCGGGATCATTGAAGATGACGACCAGCTCTTCACCGTCATTGCTTCCCGTGGTTGGAGCCACGGCCCCTTCATCGATCGTGAGTGAGGTGGTGCCGGCGCCTGCCGCATCAATAAGAGGTTGAACAATGGAAGTCACGTCAGAGAAATAGTTGTAGAAGTACCCAGAGTGAGCAGTGTGGCTAAACGTCACAGCTTGACCTTCCAGAGTGACGCCCGACGGTGCTGTCGCATCCATCGTGACGGCGCTGGTCAGATACGCGGCAATCACGGTGCTGTTGGCCGGCTTGTCGACCTGAATCGTGCCCGTCCGTGTCGTGAAACCAGCACCGTCCACAGAGACGGTGATCGGTCCAGAGATGCGCAGCATTTCTTGCAGCCCCGCGTTAGTCCAAGACGTCGTCGCTGGAAGTGTGGGGGTGGTGGCGTGCGCCGCACCTGCCCCGACGAAGATGAATCCAAGGCTCGCAAGAACGATGGCCAAAATGCGCTTCATGTGGTGTAACCAATCATTGGGACCGAGAAACAGGCAGAGACCGCGCTCACGCCATGTAACGTTTCACTCGAGTCTAGGGCTGAAATCCAACTTTCATACAAAGGTCATCCAACTAACAACGAAGTCACGCCCGCCAATCCTGTGCCACGGGAATGCAGAATTAAGTGCTAGCTGCCGTACTGGTGCAGTGCGGGGCAGTCGAACGGATCGCGCGCGGCGAGCCCGACGCGGTTGAGGTATTCGATAACTCGGGCATAGGACTGCGTCATCGTGGCCTCGGTGTAGGTGAGTCCCTCGTTTTCGCAGGCCGCCTTCACGAGAGCGCGCGCCTTGTGCAGGTGCGGGCGAGCCATGCCCGGAAACAGGTGATGCTCAATTTGCATGTTGAGACCGCCATAGAGCACATCCATGCCAAAGCCTCCGCGGATGTTGCGTGAGGTCAGCACCTGGCGTCGCAGAAAGTCGACCTTCACTCCGGCGGGAATGAGCGCCATGCCCTTGTGGTTTGGGGCGAACGATGCCCCCATGTAGACGCCGAACACGGCAAGCTGCACACCAATAAAGGCGAACGCCATGCCAATCGGCAGCAACCAAAAGATCACGCCGAGGTAGGCGGCCAGCCGCACGCCGATGAGGGTGAGTTCAAGAGCGCGCCCTTGAATCGGGCGCTTGGCAAACAAGCCTTTGATTGACTGAAAGTGCAGGTTGAGGCCCTCGAGGGTCAACAGCGGAAAGAACAGGTATCCCTGTTTGCGGGTGAGCATAGCCATCAGTCCGGTGCGCTTGGCTGCGTCTTCCTCGATGAACGAGATGGTGTCGACCTC
>CAZPVE010000196.1:0-2163 GCA_964589925.1 uncultured Aurantimicrobium sp.
GTCGGCCTCGCGAGCCTCGCCAGGGCCGTTCACAACACAACCCATGACGGCAACGCGAAGCGGAACCGTCACGTGCTTGAGGCCCTCGGTGACATCGTTGGCGAGCTTGTAAACGTCGACCTGGGCGCGGCCGCAGCTCGGGCACGAGACGATCTCCAGCTTGCGCTCGCGCAGGTTGAGCGACTGAAGAATCTGCAGGCCCACCTTGACCTCTTCGGCGGGCGGCGCCGAGAGCGAGACACGAATGGTGTCTCCGATTCCCTCGCCGAGCAAGATGCCGAAGGCGGTTGCCGACTTGATGGTTCCCTGGAACGCCGGCCCGGCCTCAGTTACACCCAAGTGCAGGGGCCAGTCGCCGCGCTCAGCAAGCAAGCGGTAGGCCTTGACCATGACCACGGGGTCGTTGTGCTTGACCGAAATTTTGAAGTCGTGGAAGTCGTGCTCTTCAAAGAGGCTGGCCTCCCACACGGCACTCTCGACGAGGGCCTCCGGGGTCGCCTTGCCGTACTTTTCAAGAAGGCGCGGGTCGAGCGAACCAGCGTTGACGCCAATGCGGATGCTCACATCGGCAGCCTTGGCGCGCTTGGCAATCTCGGCAACCTGGTCGTCGAACTTGCGAATGTTGCCCGGGTTCACTCGAACTGCGGCGCAGCCAGCGTCGATGGCAGCAAATACGTAGTTGGGCTGGAAGTGAATGTCAGCGATAACCGGGATTTGGCTCTTTTTCGCGATGATGGGCAGCACTTCGGCGTCGTCCCGACTGGGCACGGCAACGCGGACGATGTCACAGCCACTGGCCGTGAGCTCGGCAATCTGCTGAAGCGTGGAGTTGATGTCGGTGGTGGGCGTCGTGGTCATCGACTGCACACTCACGGGGGCCTTGCCACCAACCAGAACCTTGCCGACCTTGATCTGTCGCGACACACGGCGAGGAGCGAGAGTCTCAGGCACTTTGGGCATTCCAAGGTTTACAGCAGGCACGAACACAGCCTACCTATCTCGCCCTCGGGCAAGCCATGGCGGCTAGCCGAGAATCGAAATTGGTTTGACGATGTCTGCATAGATGATGAGGGCACTCATTGCCATCAGCGCGACCATGACCACGAACGTCAGGGGCATGAGAACGGAGGCGTCGAAGGGGCCCGGGTCTGCCTTGCGGCGTAGTTTGGCCCACCCACGACGGATGCCCTCCCAGAGGGCGCCCGCGATGTGGCCGCCATCGAGCGGAAGCAAGGGGATGAGGTTGAACACGAACAGGGCAATGTTGAGCGACGCCAAGATGCCGACCATGGTGGCGACCTTGCTTTGCACTGTCACCTGGTCGGTGCTGGCGATTTCTCCGGCGACGCGGCCGATGCCCACAACACTCACGGGGCCGTCTGCCTGGCGAGGCGCCGATCCGAATGCAGCGTTCGAGACGTCCGTGAGACGTGAGGGCAAGTTTGCCAGCATGGTGACCGTGCCACCGATCGTCTGGCCCATCACCGGGAACACCTCGGTCACAGGCTGAGGAATGAGACCCATTGCCGGTCCGATTCCGACGAACCCGACAGTCTCCGTTTCGATCTTGCCGGCGGCATCGCGCACAGGCTGACCCTGTGCATCGAGAACAGCCCGCTGCGCAGCGACCGGAGTCACCGGAATCGTCAACGTGGAACCGCTTCGCTCGATGTCAAACAACAGGGTCTTGCCTGCTGAGCTGCGAATCACGGCCGTGCCGTCACTCCATGCGTTGACCGGCTTGCCGTCAATAGCCACAAGTCTGTCGCCCGGCTTCAGGCCGGCAGCGGCCCCGGGGGCAGCCGGGGCACCCGCTGGGCATTGACCTTCGGGCGATGGCGCACTCGCCGGAACGACGCACTTGGATACAGAGGCAACCGTGGTCGTTGAACCTGCTTGGCCAAAGCCACAAATCAAAATGGCGAACAATACGAAACCCAGCACAAGGTTCATAAAGGGCCCACCTGCCATCACAATGATGCGTTTCCAGATGGGGAGCCGGTAGAACGCTCGGGACTCATCGAAGCCTCGAAGGGATTCGGCATTCGACAAGCGGGCATCGGCAATGATGTCCCGAAAGAAGCTCCGGACTCCGCGCTTGCGCGGAGCATCCTCCGCCTCGGAGGCCTGAGGCTCGTCCACCGTGGCGTCGACAGCTCGGCT
>CAZPVE010000197.1:0-2129 GCA_964589925.1 uncultured Aurantimicrobium sp.
GGTCTCGTAGCCAGCATCCGAAAGCGCGAACGACGCGTGCACGCAGGAGTAGTCGAACTCAACACCCTGACCGATGCGGTTAGGGCCGGAACCGATGATGACAACCTTCTTACGTGACGAGGGTTCGACCTCGGTCTCTTGGTCATAGCTCGAGTAGTGATACGGGGTTTGAGCCGGAAACTCTCCCGCACAGGTGTCTACCGTCTTGAAAACCGGGCGGATGTTCGCGGCGTAGCGCTGGTGGCGCACATCACTCTCGGTGAGATTGCGCAACTGCGCGATCTGCACATCCGAGAAGCCGTGATTCTTGGCGTGAACAATGACGTCATCGGTCAGGACCGGAGCGGCCTGAATCTCTGCGGCCACTTCGTTGATCAACACAATCTGGTCGAGGAACCACGGGTCAATCTTCGTTGCCTCGAAGGCCTGCTCGATCGTCGCACCCTTGCGCAGCGCCTGCTGAACCGTGACGATACGGCCGTCGGTGGGCACCTGTGCGATCTCGAGCAACTCGGCAACAGTGCGAGGCTCATCACCCCAATGGAAGCTGCTGCCGCGCTTCTCCAGTGAACGCAAGGCCTTCTGAAGTGCCGTGGCATAGTTGCGGCCGATGGCCATGGCCTCACCCACAGACTTCATGGTCGTGGTCAGCGTGGCATCAGCCGACGGGAACTTCTCGAAAGCAAAGCGGGGAACCTTGACGACGACGTAGTCGAGCGTGGGCTCGAAGCTCGCCGGAGTCACGCGGGTGATGTCGTTGGGGATTTCGTCGAGACGATATCCGACGGCAAGCTTTGCGGCAATCTTGGCAATCGGGAAACCGGTTGCCTTGGATGCCAGAGCCGATGAACGCGAAACGCGTGGGTTCATCTCGATGACGATGACGCGGCCATCCTTGGGATCAATCGCGAACTGGATGTTGCATCCGCCGGTGTCAACACCCACCAGACGAATGATTTCGATACCAATGTTGCGCAGGTTCTGGTACTCACGGTCGGTCAGTGTCAAGGCGGGAGCCACCGTGATCGAGTCACCGGTGTGCACGCCAACCGGGTCGACGTTTTCAATCGAGCAGATGACGACCGTGTTGTCAGCGGTGTCGCGCATGAGCTCGAGCTCATACTCTTTCCAGCCGAGGATGCTCTCTTCGAGAAGAACCTCGCTAGTCGGGCTCGAGTGAAGGCCGTCACCGGCGATGCGGCGCAAGTCTTCCTCGTTATAGGCGAAGCCCGACCCGAGACCACCCATGGTGAACGAGGGACGCACAACGAGCGGGTAACCGAGATCCTTGGCAGCCTCGAGGCACTCCTCGATGGTGTGCGCAATGTGGGAGCGGGCGACATCCGCGCCGGCCTGGAGCACGAGGTCCTTGAAGAGCTGGCGGTCTTCACCCTTTTGGATGGCTTCAACCTTTGCCCCGATGAGCTCGACGTCGTACTTGGCTAGAACGCCTTTCTCGTGCAGCGCGATAGCCGCGTTCAACGCCGTCTGTCCACCGAGGGTCGGCAGGATGGCATCCGGCTTTTCTTTGGCGATGATCGACTCAATCACGGCTGGCGTGATGGGCTCAACGTAGGTGGCATCAGCGAAGTCCGGGTCGGTCATGATGGTGGCCGGGTTCGAGTTCACCAGGATGACGCGAATGCCCTCTTCACGAAGCACGCGACAGGCCTGCGTACCCGAGTAGTCAAACTCGCAGGCTTGACCGATAACAATCGGGCCTGAACCGATGACGAGAACTGAGTTGATGTCTGGACGCTTGGGCATTACTTGGCAGCTCCGGTCGAATTGGCCGCGATAACCATGTCGCGGAAACGGTCAAACAGGTAGTTGGAATCGTGCGGGCCGGCTGCAGCCTCAGGGTGGTACTGAACCGAGAATGCGTTCAGATCGAGGCAGCGAAGACCCTCGACAACGTTGTCGTTGAGGCTGAAGTGGCTCACTTCAACGCGACCAAACCCGGCCGGCGAATCGATAACACCTTCGATGGGGGCATCAACCGCAAAGCCGTGATTCTGACTCGTGATTTCAACGCGCCCGGTGGCCTTGTCGAGCACAGGCTGGTTGATGCCTCGGTGGCCAAAGGGCAACTTGTAGGTTTTGAAGCCCAAAGCGCGCCCCAGAAGCTG
>CAZPVE010000198.1:0-2119 GCA_964589925.1 uncultured Aurantimicrobium sp.
GCGGCATCGAGGTCCTCGCGTTGGCCGCCGGGCTCCAGCGCGTCCACCCAGCGTCGCGCGAGGCCGGCGGCCAGGCGGCCGGGCGTGTCGAGGTCGCCGGCCAGCAGGGGCGAAAGCCGCAGCTCCGCGTTCAACACCAGGGAGAGGTCGTCGAGGTCGAGGCCAAGGTCGGCCTTCACCCGTTGCGCCGCCTGCAGTGGCGACTGCGCCGCGTCCTGGCGCCACGCGGGGAGCCACAGTTAGTTTAGAGCACCCCTGCTGAGTGCCAAATTGTCGTTAGGCAGCGACCGTTGCGAATCCGAGCACGGCCACAGCAACGGCAAGAAGCAGCAGCACGATGTTCACGGGCAGGGCCTTGAGCTCTGCGCGACGAGCGTGAACAACCATGGCAACCAGCTGAACGAGGGCGAGGCCGATTGCGGCAATCGGTGCGAGCACGGGAGCGATGTGAACCAGCGGAGGCAGGATCACGCCGATGGCGCCGAGCGCCTCGAGCAGGCCGACGATCTTGGGCACGGCGGGCGAAACATTGGATGCCCATCCCTGGCCCGAAGCGACGAGCGCGTCTTTCGAGCGGAAGATCTTGGGTGCACCTGACACCAGGTAGACGAGGGCGAGAAGAGCAGCAGTGATCCAGTAGGCGATGAGCATGAAAAGAGTCCATTATTCGTGGGCTTGTCGTTCGAGTGAACCGAGCCCGCTCCCCGAATATTCCCTCCACTGGCTCGTTTGCCGACACGAAACCCGCCGTTCACCGTCGCTCAAACCACCCGACCTACCGTGAAATCGTGAAGATGAGAGTAGCCGTCGTTACTGAGTCCTTCTTGCCGTCGACCAACGGCGTCACCAACTCCGTCCTCAAGATTCTTGAGAGCCTCAAGGCCGAGGGTCACGAGGCCATCATCATCGCCCCGACGTCGCCCTTCACCGAGTACTTGGGCTTTCCGGTTATTCGCACCACGAACATCCTGTTCCGCACATTCCCGGTAGCCCTCCCCCTGATCAACATGACGTCGATTCTGCGAAGCTTCCGTCCGGATGTTGTGCACGTTGCCTCGCCGTTCCTACTGGGTCGCCAGGCTCTCGCGGTGAGCCGCCGCCTGAGCATCCCTTGCGTGGCGGTATACCAAACCGATATCGCCGGGTATACCTCGCGCTACGGACTTGGCCTTCTGGGCGCCGTAGGCCGTCAGCTGGTGCGAAACATTCACCGCCTGGCCGACGTGACGCTCGCCCCGACGCACGAAACCGCCCGCTACCTGCGCGACATGGGTGTGACCCGAGTGGCCGTTTGGGGCCGTGGCGTCGACACCAAGCAGTACTACCCCCAGCGACGCACCAGCGCTCCGGTTCACGTTCTTCGCGACCGGATCGCCCCCAACCACGAGCTGGTCATCGGGTTCGTCGGGCGTATCGCTCCCGAGAAGCAGGTCGGTCGTTTTCGCGAGCTGTTCGGCCTCAAGAACGCCGTGTTCCTCATCGTGGGTGACGGCCCCGAGCGTGCCGCTTTGCAAGAAGAATTTGCCGACCACCCCGTGACATTCACCGGCGCCCTGCACGGCGACGACCTGGCGAACGCGTATGCCGCGATGGATGTGTTCGTGCACTGCGGCGAAGAAGAAACCTTTGGTCAGACCATCCAGGAGGCTCTCGCCTCGGGCGTGCCC
Organism: uncultured Aurantimicrobium sp.; assembly: GCA_964589925.1. GTDB lineage: Bacteria > Actinomycetota > Actinomycetes > Actinomycetales > Microbacteriaceae > CAIOLM01. Next base: position 1,668 of record CAZPVE010000198.1, read on the forward strand.
GTCGTGGCTCCCGCAGCAGGTGGCCCGCTCGCGCTCATCACTTCGGGTGAAAACGGCTTCTTGGTCGACCCGAGCGAACCGCAGGCGTACCGTAAAGCTGTGAAGAAGATCCTGAAGCACGCGGATGTGCGCCACGACATGCGCATCGCCGCACGTTCATCGGTCTCAGGCAAGTCGTGGGCGGCCAACAACGCCAAGTTGTTCAAGCACTATGCCGGCCTCATCGGCGTTGAATACGAACTCACCCACTCGTGAATCCGTTTGACCCGGCCTCGCTGCTCGCGGCGTGGGGCACGTGGGCCGTTCTCGGCGTGTGCGTGATTATCTTCTTTGAGACGGCAACAATCTTGGGCAGTTTCCTGCCCGGTGACTCTCTACTCTTCTCGCTTGGTCTGCTGCTGGCCAGCACGGCAGGAGGCTTTCCGATCTGGCTCGCCATTCCGCTCGTCTTT
>CAZPVE010000199.1:0-2113 GCA_964589925.1 uncultured Aurantimicrobium sp.
CCCGATCACTACATGCGACAGGTGCAGTGGCAGCAATACGTGCTGGGCAGTGAGCGCACCCTGTTCGTGTGGGAGAAGCACGAAGACTTCGTGCCCGTGTCAGACACCCCAGAGTTCGTCTGGATCGAACGCGACGAAGCCATGATCGAGCATCTGGTGAACGTGGCCAATCACCTCATCGCCGAGATTATTCGGCGTCAGAACGCCGGGCGTTAGGCGCGGCGCACCCGGCGAGGCCCGGCAAGGCCACAGAGAACTAGCGACTGCCGAGGGCAGCGATGAGCGCGTTGTTAGCCTCAGGGTCGGCCACGGTAATGCGGATGCCGTTGCCCGAGAACGGGCGGGCGATGATGCCGCCGCTGGCCAGCTGCTGCTGAACCGCATCCGTTTCGTCACCCAACTGGAGCCAGACGAAGTTGGCCTGCGACGGGGTCACGGGCCAGCCAGCCGCCGTGAGAGCAGAGGTCACGCGAGCGCGCTCAGCGATCAAGATGTCAACGCGAGCCTGGAGCTCTGCCTCTGCTTCGAGCGATGCCACGCCAGCTGCCTGGGCAATATCGGTGACAGCGAACGGCATAGCTACTTTGCGCAAGCCGTCCTGCACATCTTCACGAGCGATGGTGTAACCCAGACGCAGGCCAGCAAGCCCGTATGCCTTAGAGAACGTGTGCAAGACGGCCACATTCTCGAACTCGCGGAAAAGATCGAGTCCGCGAGCGGCGGCAGGGTCATCCTGAAAATGAACATAGGCCTCGTCCACAACCACCAGGATGCGCGACGGAACCTGAGCAATAAACGCGCGCAACTCCTCGTGCCCGACCACGGTTCCCGTCGGGTTGTTTGGGGTGCAGATGAAGATGACTCGGGTGCGCTCGGTAATGGCGGCGAGCATGGCCGGGAGGTCGTGGTGCAGGTCGGGTGTGAGGGGAACCTCAACCGGGGTCGCTCCGGCCGAGCGAGTGAGGATCGGATACGCCTCGAAAGAGCGCCAGGCATACATGACCTCGTCGCCAGCGCCGGCGAACGCGCGAATCAACTGGGCAGCAACCTCAACCGATCCGCCGCCGAAAGCAATCTGGCTCTGCGGGACTCCATAGCGCTCCGCGAGCGCCTTGGTGAGGGCGGGGGCCGCCATGTTTGGGTAGCGCTGCATGTGCCCAATGGAGTCGGCCATCGCGGCGACCACCGAGGGCAGCGGAGGGTACGGGTTTTCGTTCGAAGAGAGCTTGTAGACCGGGCCGTCCCAGCCGTCCACCGTAGACTTGCCGGGCTTGTATCCGGGAATCGCTTGGATGTGCGGTCGCTGCTCAATCACCCTTCGAGAATACCTTCAGGCACACGAGGTCGTGATCGACCAGATCGCCAACGGGGTAGAGGCGCTCACCGACCGGGCTGAAGCCGTTCTTCTCGTAGAAGCGAAGCGCGCGGGCGTTGTCGCGCCACACGGTGAGCCACAGTGACGCGGCGTCGCGATCCCGAGCCTCAGCCTGGCACGCCTCGAACAGCGCCTGAGCCACGCCCGACCCGTGTGCAGCCGGATGCACGTATACCTTGCTCAGTTCCATGCTCGGAAGCGAAGCCTTGAGCATGGGCTCCACCACGTCGTCGTCACACGCCAGGGAGTCAAGCAGTGAAAAGCCGACCAGCTTGCCATTGGCTTGGGCCACGAAAAGCGCATAATCGTCAACCTCGGTGGCGTACTCGTCGAAGCTGTCTTCCGAGAGCACCTCGGCCAGATGAAGAGCGATGTTCTCAGGCGTGTGGTGCGGCGGGCAGGCCAGCGGAAAGGTGACGGCGGCCAGCTCTGCCAAGGCAGGCGCGTCGGTGGCGACGCCCGGGCGCACGATGAAATCCATCCCACCAGCCTAAAGCGCAAAGCGAAAGGGCCCGCCAACCGGCGAGCCCTTTCGTGCAGTTACTGCTTAGATCGATGCGACATCGAGGGGGATGCCAGGACCGAACGTGGTCGAGACAGCACCCTTCTGGATGTAGCGGCCCTTAGCCGACGACGGCTTGAGGCGAACGATCTCGTCGAGAGCAGTCGTGATGTTCTCCTTGAGCTGCTCAGCGGTGAAGCTGGCCTTGCCCACGATGAAGTGAACGTTCGAGTGCT
>CAZPVE010000200.1:0-2024 GCA_964589925.1 uncultured Aurantimicrobium sp.
TCTTCGGCCAGGCGCGACACGTCGATGCCAATCTGGGCCGTGATGTAGGCAAATTCAGCAACCACGTCGCGGCTTGACGTGGAGTCGATCGAGTTGGGACCCGGGGCACTCAGGCCGAGCTTGTCGGCAACGAGCTTGGGGTCGAGGCCGAGCGAGCCGCCCGCGAGCGCGCCAGCACCGTACGGCGACAAGGATGCGCGAGCGCTCCAGTCGCGGAACCGCTCGAGGTCGCGCACCAACGGCCACGCGTGCGCGAGGAGATGGTGAGCGAGCAACACCGGCTGGGCGTGCTGGAGGTGCGTGCGTCCGGGCATGATGGCATTCGGGTGTGCATTAGCCTGCGCAACCAGAGCGTCGATGAGCTCAATCAGCTCGTGTGCAATCTGTCGCGAGTGATCGAGGAGGTAGAGGCGGACGAGCGTGGCGATCTGGTCGTTGCGGCTTCGGCCTGCGCGAAGCTTGCCACCGAGTTCTGCTCCGGCGATGGCGACGAGCCCGCGCTCGAGTGCGGAGTGAACATCCTCGTCGGATTCGAGCGCGACAAATGCGCCCGAAGCAACCTGCTTGCGCAAGGTTTCGAGTGCCGCGTGCATCTTCTTAGCTTCAGCAGAGGTGAGGTAGCCCGCGGCGGCGAGCGCAGCAGCGTGTGCCTGCGAACCCGTGATGTCGTAGTCAGCGAGCGCCCAGTCAAAGTGCGTGGACTTGCTCAGGCGCTGCAGCTCGGGCGACGGACCGGTTGCGAAACGACCACCCCAGAGCGCGCCTGCCTCACCGGCACGGTTCGTGCTCTTGTTGGGCTTGTTGGCTGCCATGAGTGGCCTTTCGATTTTGGGTACGCGAAAGCTACCTGTCTAGGTTAACGGCGTAACGGCAGGGGGCGCGTTACGCGAGGTCGCGGCGAGCCGAGATCTTGGATGGCAAGGACCAGATCTCGATGAAGCCCTTGGCCTGCGACTGGTCGAAGGTGTCGCCCGTGTCGTAGGTTGCGAGGTTGAAATCGTAGAGGCTCTTGTCGGACTTGCGGCCGGTGACGACAGCCTGGCCAGCGTGCAGCTTGATGCGCACCTCACCGGTGACGTAACGCTGGGTGTCGTTGATGAACACATCGAGCGAGCGCTTGAGACCTGAGAACCAGAGACCGTCGTAGACGAGCTCAGCCCACTTGGACTCAACACCACGCTTGTAGCGAGCCAGGTCGCGCTCAATCGTGAGGTTTTCGAGCTCTTCGTGAGCGTTGATCAGCGTGATGCCGGCGGGCGATTCGTAGACCTCACGGCTCTTGATACCCACGAGACGGTCTTCGACGATGTCGATGCGGCCGACACCCTGGGCGCCAGCGAGCTCGTTGAGCTGAACCACGGCCTGAAGAGGGGTGACTGCCTTGCCGTTGATGGCGGTGGGGATGCCCTCGGTAAAGGTAATCGTCACCTCGGTGGCCTCACGCACAACCGACGGGTCCTGCGTGTAGGAGTAAATGTCTTCGATCGGAGCGTTCCACGGGTCCTCGAGGAAACCGGTCTCAACCGCGCGACCCCAGACGTTCTGGTCAACCGAGTAGGGCGACTTCTTTGACTGTGCGATGGGCAGGTTGTTCTTTTCGGCGTACTCGATGGCCTTGTCGCGAGTGAGCGCAAGGTCACGGATGGGAGCAATCGAAGTGAGGTCTGGTGCGAGAGCCGCGACAGCAGCCTCGAAACGTACCTGGTCGTTGCCCTTACCGGTGCAGCCGTGCGCGATTGAGTTGGCGCCGAGCTCTTTGGCGGTCTTCGCCAGGTACTTCGCGATGATGGGGCGGCTGAGCGCTGACACGAGCGGGTAACGCTTCTGGTACAGAGCGTTGGCCTTCAGTGCGGGCATCAGGTAGTCAGATGCGAACTCATCCTTTGCGTCGATGACGACAGACTCCACGGCGCCGCAGTCGAGGGCACGCTGACGGATCTGCTCCATGTCTTCGCCGCCCTGCCCCACATCGATGGCCATGGCTACGACCTCTTTGCCGGTGGCATCTTTCAACCAACCGATAC
>CAZPVE010000201.1:0-1995 GCA_964589925.1 uncultured Aurantimicrobium sp.
CGGTCACGTTGACTTCACCTACGAGGTCAGTCGATCGCTGGCCGCCTGCGAGGGGGCCATCCTTCTCGTGGATGCCGCACAGGGCATTGAGGCTCAGACCCTGGCCAACCTCTATCTGGCGATGGAAAACGACCTCACAATCATTCCGGTTCTCAACAAGATCGACCTTCCGGCTGCTGACCCCGAAAAGTACGCAAAAGAGCTTGCTGAACTCATCGGCGGCAAGCCCGAAGATGTTCTCCGGGTTTCTGGAAAGACGGGCATGGGCGTGCCCGAGCTTCTCGACCTCGTTGTCGCGCAGATCCCGGCGCCCACGGGCGACCCCGATGCGCCTGCTCGCGCCATGATTTTCGACTCGGTCTATGACGCGTATCGCGGTGTTATCACCTATGTTCGTGTCATCGACGGAAAGCTCAACCCGCGCCAGCGCATCCAAATGATGTCGACGAAGGCCTCACACGAGCTCATCGAAATCGGTGTTAGTTCGCCCGAGCCAGTGCCGTCCCAAGGGCTCGGAGTTGGTGAGGTGGGTTATCTCATCACCGGCGTAAAGGACGTTCGTCAGTCGAAGGTCGGAGACACGGTTACCGACTCGGTGAAGCCCGCAACCGATCCGTTGCCCGGCTACACAGACCCCAAGGCCATGGTTTTCTCGGGCCTGTATCCGATCGATGGCAGTGACTATCCAGTGCTTCGTGAGGCGCTCGACAAGCTGAAGCTTTCAGATGCCTCCCTCAACTATGAACCTGAAACCTCGGTTGCCCTCGGGTTTGGCTTCCGCTGTGGATTCCTGGGTCTTCTGCACCTCGAGATCATTACCGAGCGTCTCGAGCGCGAGTTTGACCTCGACCTCATTGCCACTGCGCCGAGTGTTCCCTACGAGGTCACCACCGAAGACCGCAAGACCGTCACAGTAACCAACCCGAGCGAGTATCCGGCGGGCAAGATCAACAGCGTGCGCGAGCCACTGGTGAAGGCGAGCATCCTGACGCCCAAGGACTATGTCGGCACCATCATGGAGCTCTGCCAGAGCCGCCGTGGCAACCTGTTGGGCATGGAGTACTTCGGTGAAGAGCGCGTCGAGATGAAGTACGAGATTCCCCTCGGTGAGATCGTCTTTGACTTCTTCGACCACCTCAAGTCGCGCACCCAGGGATACGCCTCGCTTGATTACGAGGAATCTGGGGAGCAAGAGGCCGACCTCGTCAAGGTGGACATTCTGCTGCAGGGCGAGACCGTCGACGCATTCAGCGCCATCGTGCACCGCGACAAGGCATACAGCTACGGCGTTCTTATGACCGAGCGACTGAAGAAGCTCATTCCTCGCCAGCAATTTGAGGTGCCTATCCAGGCGGCCATCGGTGCACGAATCATCGCCCGTGAAACCATCAGCGCCATCCGCAAGGATGTGCTCGCCAAGTGCTACGGCGGTGACATCAGCCGTAAGCGCAAGCTCCTCGAAAAGCAAAAAGAGGGTAAAAAGCGCATGAAGATGGTCGGTCGTGTCGAAGTTCCCCAAGAGGCATTCATCGCTGCCCTTCAGGGCGACGACGAGGTCAAAAAGAAGTAGTCATGCGCCGCGGACAGCCAGCGGGTAGAACGGTCACCTACGGGGCAGTGGGAATGACGCAGCGCCCGGACATCGTTGCGTTTCCGCCCGAGGGCTTTCGCCCTTTCCAGTCACAGTGGCGCCTCGGTAGCGGAGCTGAACGGTATTCGGCCGCCCAAGCCTCGTTGCTCACCTGGGGTCTTCAGCGAGCTGCGCACGTGGACGTGGAAGTGCTCGAGGATGGCGACGCCACGGGGTATCAGGGAATCGAGTTCGACACGTTCGGCGTGACCGGAATCCGTCGCAACGGAGTCGAAATCGAATACGCTCCCGACGGTCAGCCTTACGTTCAGCCGGGATGCATCGTGCGACTCTCAGGTCTCTGGGCCCCACACGAGGATGATCACGACTTTCGCGTGATTTACGTAATCAACGAGTCTCGACGT
>CAZPVE010000202.1:0-1981 GCA_964589925.1 uncultured Aurantimicrobium sp.
GCATGATGACTCCTCCTGCCATCAACCTTGGTCTGGAAATCTATGTGCTAGCTGAGGGTGCTGATGCCTCGGCCAAACTGGCTGCGACCACGGTAGGCGACTACACCGATGCCACCACCGTTCTCGAGTTTGCTCGAGGCTGTGATGTGATCACCTTCGACCACGAGCACGTCCCGCAGGCGGTTCTCGCCGAACTCGTTGCTTCCGGTGTGAGCGTTCATCCCAAGCCCGAGGCGCTCCTCTTTGCCCAGGACAAACTCCTCATGCGCGAGCGCTTGTCGGCTCTCGGCGTTCCCGTTCCCGGGTGGGCGCGCATCACGACCGCCGGCGAGCTCGACGCCTTCATCGCCGAATACGGTGGCAAGGCAGTCGTAAAAACTGCCCGAGGCGGCTATGACGGCAAGGGCGTGCGCGTGGTTTCATCGTCGACCGAGGCCGCCGATTGGCTCGAGGCGCTTGCCGAGGGCGATGCCCTCCTTGCTGAGGAGCTTGTGAGCTTCAATCGAGAGCTGGCGCAGATGATCGCCCGTCGCCCCAGCGGAGACGTTGCGTTGTGGCCAGTGGTGGAGACCGTTCAAGCAAACGGCGTCTGTGCCGAAGTCATTGCTCCCGCGCCTTCGTCGGCGGGACGAATTGCAGACATGGCCGCTGACATCGCGACGACGATTGCTCACGGTCTCGACGTGACGGGAGTGTTCGCTGTCGAACTCTTTGAGACCACGGATGACCGCATCCTGGTCAACGAACTCGCGATGCGCCCGCACAACAGTGGCCACTGGAGCATGGACGGTTCGGTCACGAGCCAGTTTGAGCAGCATCTTCGTGCGGTGCTTGACCTCCCCTTGGGGGCCACCGGAACATTCGCCAACTGGACGGTGATGTCGAATATTCTGGGCGGTCCGGCATCCGGCGATCTGGACTCTCCAACATCGCACCTGCTCGCGGAATACCCTGAGGCAAAGTTGCACCTTTACGGAAAGACGCCTCGTCCGGGTCGAAAGATTGGGCATGTGAATGTCGTCGACGACGATCTTGATCGGGCTGTGGCAACGGCGCGTGGCGCGACAGCCTTCTTTCAGGACTGACGCCTAGCATTAGGGCATGCCTGAAAAAAAGCCCCTCGTTGCCGTTGTCATGGGGTCGGATTCCGACTGGTCTGTGATGAACGCCGCCGCTGCAACTCTCACCGAGTTCGGTATTGAACACGAGGTTGAGGTTGTCTCGGCGCACCGCACGCCCGAGAAGATGATTGCTTTTGGAAAGGCAGCTCACAAGCGCGGGATTAGGGTCATCATCGCTGGCGCCGGTGGAGCTGCTCACCTTCCCGGCATGCTGGCGAGCGTCACTCCGTTGCCGGTTGTTGGCGTCCCCGTGCCGCTGAACAAGCTTGATGGCCTGGACTCGCTGCTCTCCATCGTGCAGATGCCCGCCGGCGTCCCGGTCGCGACGGTATCTATTGGCGGGGCCATGAACGCAGCCCTCATCGCGATCAAAATCCTTGCGACCTCCGACGAGGCTCTGTTGGCAAAACTTGTTGAATACGCGGACGGCCTCGCCGCCACCGTTGAGAAGAAGAATGCGGCACTGAAATCCCAGCTATGAGCATGAGCTCCAGTCCGATTCGTAACCCAGACACCACATCCCCCCAGGTCATGACGACCCGAGGGGTTTGGCTTGTTGTGCTCAATATTGTGATACCCGGCTCGGCACAGGCCCTTGCCGGTCACCGACGTCTGGGGCGTATCGGTCTGACGTCAACGCTGGTCGGCTGGTCGCTCATCGTTCTACTGCTCATCATCAACGCGATCTGGAAGACCGCATTGATTTCGATGTTTGCGATGCCCCATGGAGCTTGGGTACATTCGAAACTGACAAACAATTTATGCTCACTGCAATACAGGCAGCCGCCAGCAAGCTCGGGTGGGAAAAGCTTGGCTACAGCCCAAGTGAAGTTTCGGTGCTTGAAGCACTGGCGACATTC
>CAZPVE010000203.1:0-1975 GCA_964589925.1 uncultured Aurantimicrobium sp.
TGGTCTTCTTATCCGTAAGAAGAACGCCATCCTCGACCTGCAGCTCGACGGAAAGAGCCAGCTGGTTCTCGTTCGCGACGTGCAGAAGGACCCAGTAACCCAGATCATCGAGCACCTCGACCTCGTTGAGGTTGTCAAGGGTGAGCAGGTTGTTGTTGACGTGCCGATCCACGTCGTTGGCACCCAGCAGTCCGGCTCGATTCTCGAGCTCGACGCAAAGTCGGTTCACCTTGAGGCTGAGGCCACCCACATTCCCGAGTTCATCGAGATCTCGGTTGAGGGTGCCGTTCCTGGCTTCCGCGTGACCATCGCTGACCTCGACCTGCCCAAGGGTTCGAAGGTTGTTGGCGACGCTAGCCAGCTCGTCGTCCACGTTCACACGCCGCACAGCTCCGACGCCGCCGAGTCGGCCGAGGACCTCGCTGCCGAGCTCGCTGACGAGGCTGCTCACGCTGAGCACAAGGAAGAGCTGCACGCTGCACAGCACGATGCTGAGAAGGCCGCTGCTCTGGCTGACGCCGAGCTCTCGGGTGCAAACGCCGAGGCCGCAAAGGTCGTGGAGTAACTCCTGAACACTGACACATGGCTCGTAGTCGGGCTCGGCAACCCCGGGCCCGACTACGCCGGTCATCGCCACAACGTCGGCCAGATGGTCGTCGCCCAGCTCGCTTCCGGAATCGGGGCGAGCTTTCGCACGCATAAGGCCAATGCCTTGGTTGCTGAGGGTCGCATCACTCCGGGTGGGGCAAAGCTCGTTCTCGCACAACCCGGCACCTTTATGAATCTGTCGGGCAAGCCCACCGCGGCCCTGCTCAAGTTCTTTTCGATTGAGGCGTCGAACCTGATTGTCGTTCACGACGAGCTCGACATCCCCTTTGATGACGTTCGCATCAAGGTCGGCGGTGGTCACGGAGGCCACAACGGTCTGCGCGACATCGTCGCGGCAATCGGCACGCAAGATTTTGTTCGGGTTCGCGTGGGCATCGGTCGCCCGCCCGGTCGGCAAGACGCAGCTGACTTCGTTCTGCAAAACTTCGGCAAGAGCGAGCGGGATGTGCTGCCGCACGTGCTCGTCACCGCGGCCGACGCCATCGAATCCATCGTGACCGAGGGCGTTCTCGCCGCACAGCAGAGGTTCCACAGCCCCGCCTAGACTGGCGTCATGGTATTTCTCGGGCTCACGCACGCCCTTTTGCGTGCGCCGAGCCTTGCGCAGGCCGTTTCCTATGCCGCCTCCGACGCGGATTTTTCGCTCGCTGAAGGCCTCAATGCGCCGCTCTTGGCCGCACTTGTGAGCCGTCGGGCTGCCACTGGCGCAACGCCCGCTGTCTTTGCCGTGACGGCAACCTCACGTGAGGCTGAGTCGCTTCAGGCCGCTCTCGCCACGCTCTTGCCCGACGCCCAGATTGTTGATTTTCCTGCCTGGGAGACCTTGCCGCATGAGCGCTTGAGCCCGAGCGCTGAGATCGTCGGTGGCCGGTTCGCCGCATTACGCACCATCGCCCAGTGGGATCGGCAGGCTCCCTTGATTGTGCTGGCGTCGGTTCGTGCGGCCCTGCAGCCCATCGCCGCGAACCTGCTCGATGTCTCTCCAATCACCGTGTCGAGCAAGAGCCGCGGATACGACCTGCGGGCCATCTCAGCCCAGTTGGTTGATCTGGCCTACTCGCGGGTCGACATGGTTGCTCGTCGTGGAGAGTTTGCCGTTCGCGGCGGAATCCTCGATGTCTTCGGGCCGACAGCTGAGCATCCTTATCGCATCGACTTCTTTGGTGATGAGGTCGACAGCATCCGCGCGTTCTCGGTAGCCGACCAGCGGTCACTCCCTGGTGAGGTGAATGAGATCGAGCTCGGCCCGTCACGAGAGCTGCTGCTGACGGCCGAAGTTCGCCAGCGGGCGGCGGAGATGCAGCACGAGTTCCCCAGTCTCGAGGGCATGCTGGCCAAGATTGCCGAGGGCATCCCGGTCGAGGGC
>CAZPVE010000204.1:0-1974 GCA_964589925.1 uncultured Aurantimicrobium sp.
TTCTGCTCGGTGAAGGGTCAACCCCCGCAGACGAGCAGGTGCGCGACGCGGAACCGATGCTCATCGATCTGGCCGAACGCTTGCGCTCCCGGGGTTTGAACGCCTCGCTGACGCACGGAGGTGAAATTGCTTTGGCTGTGAGCTACGGTGACCGCGCTGTCGCTGTCGAGACTGATGCGGTTCTCAGCCGTGGTTCGCTGCGTGAGTCGCTTCGCCTGCGCCCGGCTCTTCTCCGCCGCCTGGGTTGGCACTATGTGCGTGTCCACAGCTTTGAACTCTTTGCCAACCCCCATCAGGTGGCAGCCCGAATTGCCGCGTTGCTCGGCAAGCCCGATCCGGTGGCCATCAGTGACGAACCAGAAGCCTAAGCGCGAATCCAAGCGGGTCAAGTGGCAGCCCGAGGGTGCGCCGGTTGTTGGCGAGGAGCCTCCAGCTGACATTTTCACCCCCGAAACATCGGATGCTCAGGCCCCGAGCTCGCAGTCGAATGACGAACGCCTCCGCGCCGACAAGCCACCGCACTGGGGCTAGCTAGAACCTCAGCGTGCGGGTCGGGGTGACCGCTCCCGACACGGGCTCGTCGTGAGCCTCCCGCGGGAGGGCGTCGAATACCTCGTCGTCAAAAACCACGGCGAAGGTTGGGATTTGCCGTGGCAGGGCCGCAAGCGCGCGATCGTAGAACCCTTTTCCCCAGCCGAGTCGGGTACCGCGGGAGTCAACAGCCGCCGCCGGAACAAGAATGAGTCCGGCCTCAGCCAAGGGCCGCTCCAGTGCTCCCTCGGCGTCGGGCGCAGGGATGATTTCGGGAACCCCGAGAGCACCTCGCGTCTGTGGCAGCTCCGGCGCGTAGGTCGTCCAGGTCAGAGATCCGTCGGGATGTGCAATCGGAACGAGCACAGTTATTCCGGCACTGTGGGCGGCCTTGAGAAAGCTATCGATCGGTGGCTCAGTCGGGGTGGGCAAGAACGCGGCCACGGTAGCCGCATCGGCGTCTGAGCAGAGGGCAAGTAAAGCGTTCGTGAGTGCCGTGCGGGCATCCTCACGCTCGTTTTCCGTGCGCGACGAGCGAACCGCGCGCACTCGTGCGCGTAACTCTGCTTTGGTTTCAGGCACGCCCTCATCCTAGGTTGGCCGTCGATTGGTAGGCTCAAAGAATGGCAACAAGGGTTAAGAAGGCTGTTGTTCCGGCCGCAGGTCTGGGAACCAGGTTCCTTCCTGCGACCAAGGCTCTCCCCAAAGAGATGCTGCCCGTCGTGGACACCCCGGCCATCCAATATGTTGTCGAAGAGGCCGTCAACGCCGGCCTGACCGACCTGTTGATGGTGACCGGCCGCAACAAGAATGCGCTCGAGAATCACTTCGACCGCAACTATGAGCTCGAGACCACGCTTGAGGCCAAGAACGAGATGGCCCGTCTACAGAGGGTTACCCACTCGACCGACCTCGCTGACATCCACTACGTGCGTCAAGGGGACCCGAAGGGCCTTGGGCACGCGGTAAGTCGCGCCGTTCATCACATCGGAAATGAGGCCTTCGCCCTCCTCCTCGGTGACGACATCATCGACCCCAAGGAGAACCTGCTCGAGCGAATGCTCGACGTGCACGAGTCGACCGGCTCGTCCGTCGTCGCGCTCATGGAGATTCCTGAAGATCACATCCACCAGTACGGTGTTGCCGTCGTCGAACCAACGGATGACCCGGACGTGGTGCAGATCACGGGCATGGTCGAGAAGCCTGCTCCGGGCACAGCTCCCTCAAATTTGGCAATCATTGGTCGATACGTTCTTCGCCCCGAGATTTTCGATGTTCTTGCGAAAACAAAGCCCGGCCGCGGTGGTGAAATCCAGTTGACGGATGCCCTTACCGTGCTCGCCGAGGACGTCTCCATCGCCGATGGTGTGAAGGGTGTCATTTTTCGCGGACGTCGTTTCGACACCGGCGACCGGCTCGAATACATCAAGGCTGTTGTTGAGC
>CAZPVE010000205.1:0-1889 GCA_964589925.1 uncultured Aurantimicrobium sp.
ATTGAGGGATTGCCCTCGGGTATCCCGGTTTTGCGTGAAAACATCCAGGCTGACCTGCAGCGTCGTCGCCTCGGATTCGGCCGTGGTGCGCGCATGAAGTTCGAGAAGGACGAGCTCAACATTTCGGGTGGTGTGCGCCACGGAATCACTTTGGGCGGCCCGGTAGCGCTTCGTATCGGCAATTCGGAATGGCCCAAGTGGACCGAGGTCATGAGTCCTGATCCGGTCGATCCTTCGGTTCTTGCTGGCGGTCGCGGCGCGGCGCTCACGCGTCCTCGGCCTGGGCACGCCGACCTCGTTGGCATGCAGAAGTATGACTTCGATGAGGCTCGTCCGATTCTGGAGCGCGCGAGTGCTCGTGAAACTGCTGCTCGCGTTGCCCTCGGTGCGGTCGCGCGCAGTTTCTTGGGTGAACTGGGCATCACTCTCGTCAGCCACACTGTTGCGATTGGCCCAGTCGAGGTTCCGGAGGGCTATGCCTTCCCCGTTGCTGCAGATGTTGCGGCCATCGACGCGGATGAGGTTCGCTGCTTCCATGCGGAGACCAGCGCCAAGATGATCGCCGAAATTCAGGACACCCACGACACCGGTGACACCATCGGTGGCGTCGTCGAGGTTCTTGCCTACGGTCTGCCGCCGGGGCTCGGGTCGCATGTTCACTGGGATCGTCGTCTTGATTCTCGCCTCGCGGGAGCCCTCATGGGCATCCAAGCCATCAAGGGCGTTGAGGTGGGCGACGGTTTTGAAACGACTCGTCGCCGGGGCTCGAAGGCTCACGACGAGATGGTTGCTTCGGATGCCGGCATCGTGCGCGAGACAGACCGCGCCGGCGGCATCGAAGGCGGCATGACAACGGGCACCGTCCTGCGTGTTCGTGCGGGCATGAAGCCGATTGCCACCGTTCCTCACGCGCTCAAGACCATTGATGTTGCGACCGGTGAGGCCGCGGGCGCTCATCACCAACGATCGGATGTCTGTGCCGTTCCCGCTGCTGGTGTCGTCGCCGAAGCGATGGTGGCACTGGTACTTGCTGAGGCCGTTCTGGAGAAGTTCGGGGGCGACAGCGTCAAGGAAACCAAGCGCAACCTTGACTCCTACCTGCAGAACATCCCACCGGCGCTCAAGACCGTTCAAGACTGACCATGTCAGCACAGGTTGTCTTGATTGGGCCAATGGCCTCAGGCAAGACCAAGATTGGCAAGCGGGTTGCTCGCATTCTTGGCTCGAGCCGTCTCGACAGTGACAGCTTGTTCGTCCATGATCACGGGCCGATTGCAGAGTTCTTCGCTTCCCAGGGGGAACCCGCATTTCGCATTCTTGAAGCGGAATATGTTGCTCAAGCTGTCGCTCAAGATGTTGTCGTCAGCCTCGGTGGCGGCGCCGTACTCGACGAAGGTACCCAGCAGCTCCTCACGCAGCTTCCCGTGGTGTCTCTTACCGTCACTCCCGAGGCCGTTGAAGACCGCCTCGGTTCGGGTAAGCGTCCACTCGTAGCTGACGGATTGGCATCCTGGGTTGCCATCTATGAGCAACGACGACCCATCTATGAGCGCCTAGCCAAGCGCACCTATGACACCTCTCGCGGTAACCTCGACGAGATTGCTGAAGACATCGCAGCCTGGATTTCATCCGGCTACACAAGTGAGCAGAAGGCCTAACGCAGGTGACAAACCCAACCGTGATTCCCGTAACCGGCGGCCGTTCGTACGATGTGACGATTGGGCGCGGGCTGCTGGCTACGCCTGAGACTCTGACGGCAGCGCTGGGGGACGCCGTAGCAAAGGTTCTGATCATCCACCCCGCCACGCTGGGGGCTCGTGCGTCGGCCCTGCGTGAATCGCTCAGTGGCATATATGAGGTTCTCCTCGCGGAGGTCCCTGATGCCGAGG
>CAZPVE010000206.1:0-1888 GCA_964589925.1 uncultured Aurantimicrobium sp.
AGGGGTGGACTAGTTGGCGCGGGCGAGGGTTTCGGCCGGCAAAGACTGGAGGTAGTGCTCGGCATCGAGCGCAGCAACCGTGCCGCTGGCGGCAGCGGTAACGGCCTGACGGTAGGTGGGGTCAACCACGTCACCTGCAGCAAAAACCCCGGTCAGATTGGTTTTTGAGCTACGGCCCTTCACGGCGATGGTTCCCTCAGGGGCGAGGTCCAGCTGACCGTGAATAAGCGCGGTGCGAGGGTCGTTACCGATCGCGATAAACAAGCCCTCGAGAGCAATGTCACGCTTGGCACCCGTCACGGTGTCCGTGACCGTGACGCCGGTGACAGCAGCATCGCCAAGGATTTCGGAAACTTCTGCGTTCCAGACAAATTCGATCTTCGGGTTGGCCAGGGCGCGTTCCTGCATGATCTTGCTCGCGCGAAGGGTGTCTTTGCGGTGAATGACATAGACCTTGTCGGCAAAACGGGTCAGGAAGTTGGCCTCTTCCATGGCGGAGTCGCCGCCACCGACGACGGCAATGGTCTTCTGGCGGAAGAAGAATCCGTCGCAGGTCGCACACCACGAAACTCCATAGCCCGAGAGGCGGTCTTCGCTGGGGAGTCCGAGCTTGCGGTTTGCCGATCCGGTGGCAAAAATCACGGCGAGCGCCTCGTGGGTTTCGCCACTTCCGACGGTGACCTTCTTAGTCTCTCCGGTCAGGTCAACCGAAACGACGTCGTCAAGCAGAATCTCGGCACCAAACTTGGCGGCCTGCTCCTGCATCTTGCCCATGAGCTCCGGGCCCATGATGCCCTCCGGGAAGCCCGGGAAGTTCTCCACCTCAGTGGTGTTCATCAATTCGCCACCGGCCTCAACCGAGCTGGCAATCACCAGGGGCTTGAAGTTGGCGCGCGCGGCGTAGATGGCGGCCGTGTATCCAGCCGGACCTGAACCGATGACGATGACCTGACGCACGAAAACTCCTCTGGGGCAACCGGCTACACGAGGCGAAGCCCGCGCAACACAACTAAGAACAAATCCTACCGGCTGTCTATTCCGCCGACTTGCGGCGACGCAGGCCGCGGAGCACCGAGATTCCCTCAGCAAGTTCAGGAGAACGAAGGCCAGCCAACACAAGAACGAACACCAGCGTGACCGGGATAGCGATGATGATCATGCTCACGATGGCCGGCACGAATCCGGATTCCGGAAAGCCGCTTGCGGTGAAGCCCCCCAGCGAATAGGTGGTGTACAGACCGACGACCGAAGCGGCGATGGCCGCGAGGGCGCCTCGGAGGAGAGCGAACCCGACCCGTGCATCCAGTCTTGTCTGCAGCTTGCGGCGCAGGAGCCAGGCTGCGAGCAGCGTTTGGATGGTTCCCACAACGGAGAGGGTGAGGCCAACACCGAAGACGATGTCTTCGCGGGGGAGGAAGGCCACGCCGATCAAAATAACCGAGACGGTCACCGCTTGAAAGAGCGTGATGAAGAAGGGTGTGCGTCCGTCGCCCAGAGCGAAAAAGACGCGCAGCAGCACAAAGAGAGCACTAAACGCGGGTAGCCCCAGCACCAGCACCATGATGATGGCCGCCAGAGTGAGAGTGTCGCTGAACGACGTGGAGAACAGGCGCGAGAACGGAATGGCAATGCTGAGCAGTCCGGCTGAGGCCCACAGGATCAGCGTGAGAATGCGGCGCAGTGCGGCGACAGCATCCTCGCGTACGAGATCCGATTTATCGGAGGCCGCATGTTGAGCGATTCGAGTGAAGTACGCGGTTGCCAGGGACACGGCGATGATCGAGTGCGGAAGCATGAACGCCAGCCACGCCGTTTGGAACGCGAACACCGAGGCGCCCTGACCCGATGCCAGTGCAGACACGTTCGTTTCGACGAGCCCGGCGAGCTG
>CAZPVE010000207.1:0-1878 GCA_964589925.1 uncultured Aurantimicrobium sp.
GAAGGGCGCGAATTACCACGGGGGCGCCTACAGGCCCTGCGTTACCGAATGTTTACGGAGGCGTCCAATCGTTTTCACTTATGGCCCAAAACGCTCCCAGCCAGAACCACTGAGCCACCACGAAGACAAGAACGAGGGCGGCCCGATAGACGGGGGCCTTGGGTGCGGCAAACATTCCCAGCGCGGGAAACATGGGGAGCAGTAATCGCACCGTGCTGGACTGCGGAAAGAACACGGCGAGCAGGTAGACGGCGTAGCTGAACATCCATAGTCGCATCTCGACGCCAAGGCGCTTGGATGCGGGAACGAAGATCACCACAGCAAAGAGGGCGACTACCCCGGCAAAAACGAGGTAGCCCGTGAGTCCCGGCCACCAATACTGGGCGGCCAGCACCCACGGGGTAAACGGCACGAGATGGCCATAGCCGATATAGCCGGCCCGCCAGGTCAGTTCGGTCTGCAGGTACGCGTCGGGAACGCCAGTGAACCAGGCCGCAACCCCCACCCAGGCAAATCCCGCGATGACACTTGCCACGATCGCCGCCAGGAGCCTCCATCGCTCGCCCGACGGGAAGCGGTTTCGCTTGCGACGCAGGAATCGGTACACCGCGTACAGCCCGAGGGTCAGAGCGAGGGCCAGCGCTCCAGGGCGAGTGAAGCCCAACAGGAGGACGACCGGAATGATCGCAAGATAGCGTCGCCGAACCAGCAACAAGAGCGCGATGGCAATGAGCATGAGCTGAAGTGCCTCGGCATAGGCGACCTGAAACATTGGGGAGGCCGGGGCGACGCTCAGCAACACGATCGCAAAAAGCGCCTGTTGAGCCGGCAAGAAGTGCACGAAAAGGCGGTAAATGACAAGAGTGGCAACCAGGCCACAGACGACCGAGACCCAGACGGCGACGATATTCCAGCTCAGTCCGGTGACCACCATGATGGCCTTGCAGATCATGGGATACAGCGGGAGGAAAGCCCACGAGTTCTCCGCCACGTGGCCCTGCGCATCGTGTGGCAAGAGCTTGGGGTAGCCGTGTTCGGCGATCAGGTTGTACCAGCGGCCATCCCAGATGCTCGAAAAGTCCAAGAACGGAGGAATAGCACCCGTCCAGGCATTTGCCTCCTGATGGGTGGCGTACCAGGCCAGCATGAGAGTGGTGATCAGCCGGCCAGCAGCAAAAACGATGGTGACGGCAAGCCACCAGGGCAGCCCCAAGATGCGCCCTGAACGCGACGCTGCGGCAAACATCTAGCTCAGCCAGGCGCGCAGAACGCGCTCGCACTCGACAATCTGCTCCGTGGGGACGCGCTCATCGTCAGCGTGAGCGAGTGAAGGATCCCCCGGACCAAAGTTGACTGCTGGAATACCGAATTCGCTGAAGCGAGCCACATCGGTCCAGCCGTACTTGGCCGCCGGCTCGGCACCAACAGCGGCGACAAATTCCTGGGCGATGGCCGAGGTGAGACCCGGGCGGGCACCAGGGGCGCTGTCGTCAAGGCTGAGTTCGTAGCCAGCGAAGACGTCGCGCAGGTGCGCCAAAGCATCGTCGACGCTCTTGTTCGGTGCGAACCGATAGTTGACCACCAACGTTGCAGCATCGGGGATCACGTTTCCGGCGACCCCACCGCTTACGCCAACGGCACTCAAGCTCTCGCGGTAGACAAGCCCATCCACCTCGACGCTCGCGGCTTCGTAGCCCGCGAGCGCTGACAGGGCCGGCCCAAGTTTGTGAATAGCGTTCTCGCCCATCCATGCTCGTGCCGAGTGAGCCCGCTTACCGGTTGTGCTCACCAGCACCCGAATCGTGCCGTTGCAGCCGCCCTCGACGGTGCCGTTGCTGGGCTCACCCAGGATGGCAAAGTCACCCTTCAGCAGCTCGG
>CAZPVE010000208.1:0-1856 GCA_964589925.1 uncultured Aurantimicrobium sp.
TGCCTATTTCCCAAGAGAGATGATGTCTTCGGGAACGTTGAAACCGAAAATGGCCTTGCCGCTGTTCCAGATAACTGCGCAGGCGGCGCGAAGGACATCGAGTTCATTAGTGCCGGACTTTTCAACGACGATGTCGGTCATCCCTGCGGCCCCGGGGCGCGCGCTCACGCGGGCTTCACCGACAGTGACCACGCCCTTCTTGTCGGTCTCGATGGCGGGATAGGGCTCGTGAAGCTCTCGCAGGTCGCCAAGAATGAAGTCAGGGCGTGAGCCTTCGGGAGCAGCCAGGAGTTGCTTCGCCCCATCGATTCCGGTGAGCACCAGCACCGAGGATATCCTGGCAGCAACCGCGCCCTTCACGTCCGTATCGAGGCGGTCACCAATAAAGAGAGCACGCTCGGTCGCAAAGCGCTTCTTTGCCTCCTCAAAAATGGGCAGTTCCGGCTTGCCTGCCACCTGGGGCAGTCGCCCGGTTGCGAGGTGCACCGCCGAAACGAGCGATCCATTGCCCGGCGCGACTCCACGCTCAACCGGAATTGTCCAGTCCATGTTTGTCGCGATCCAGGGAATGCCTTCAGGATACGTCTCCGAACGCGCGTTGAGGGCAAAGGATGCCTCCGCCAGCTGACGCCAGCCCAAGTCCGGCGAGAAGCCCTGAATAACCGCCGCCGGGTTATCGAGTGCCGAGTCAGTAACGATGAAGCCGGCCTTGGCGACCTCCGAGGTCAAACCCTCTCCCCCGACCACCAGAATGGATGCCCCAGCCGGAGCCACAGCTCGAAGCAGCCCCATCGCAGCTTGGGGCGAAGTCACGACATCCGATGTTTCTAGCTTGAGACCCAACTCGCGCAAGTGGTGAGCTACCTGCTCGTCCGTTCGGCTGGCATTGTTCGTGATGTAGCCGACGCGAATGGTTTCAGCGGCATGGTTCAGAGCCTCAACGGCATGAGGAATGGCCTGTGCGCCGGTGTACACGACACCATCGAGATCGGCGAGCAGAACATCCACACCGTCAAGCGGTGACACTGGCAGTGACTTTTTGCCAAACCAACTCATGCCTGCTCCTCAGAAGCCGCGCCGTCGCCTTCGGGGGCCTGCTGCACGTTCGGTTCCTCGCCCTCACCTTCGTGGGCGGCCTGTTCCAGGGATTCCTCGGTGTTACCCTCCACCGCAGGCTCGGGCTCGTTCCATTCGGTCACGATGGTTTGGTCATCCAGCTCGTGGACACTTCCGTAAGTTTCCTCGAGTGCAGCCTCGGCCACCTCGGCGCGCTTGGTCCAGGTCGCCGCATCCTTGTCGCGGCCCAGCTCAGCAAGAACCTCGGCATACGCCCGGAACAGCTCGGGGCTGTAGGTATACGCGGTGTCGGGTTTGAGCTGCGGAATTTCGAGCTCAGCGAGAGCGAGCTCTGGTTGCCCGAGGTCGAGCCGCGCGCCCGACATGGCGATGGCCAAGGTAGCCTGCACTTGGTCCGAGAGCTTAGACCTGTCGACCGAGCGGCCGAGCTCAAGTGCCTTTTCAGGGCGCCCAACACCGCGCTCGCAATCAACCATGAGTCCGATCTGGTCGTAAGAGCCGCTGATGCGATTGAACGTGCGCAATTCACGCAATGCCAGCGCAAAATCGCCGGTGACGTAGGCGGTAATACCGAGCGTTTCGCGCACGACAGCGATGCGTCCGCCACGACGGGATGCCGAAATCGCGTGCTGATGTGCAGCCTCAGGGTCGACCTCAAGAAGTCGGGCCGCCATGACCAAGTGCTCACCCACGAAGGTGGCGTTCTCCTCGGTCAGTGCCTTGAGCTCATTGAACGCCCCGCGCTCGAGCTCTTTGAGCGTTTCAGCGCTCGCTTCGAT
>CAZPVE010000209.1:0-1835 GCA_964589925.1 uncultured Aurantimicrobium sp.
AGCGGCTCGAAATGAGTACCGTCCGCATTTAGTGGTCTGACCCTGTCTTACAGGTTCAGACCGTAAGACAGGAGAATTGTGGCTGCGAAACCACGCGTACATGAGGTTGCCGCTGAATACGGCATCGACAGCAAAGTCGCCCTCGCCAAGCTCAAGGATTTGGGCGAATTCGTTAAGGGACCGTCCTCGACGATCGAGCCCCCCGTTGCCCGCAAGCTGCGCACCGCGCTTGAGGCCGAGGGTCTGAAGAAGGTTCCCGAGGGAGCTGCTGCGCCTGCTGCGCCCAAGGCGGCACCGAAGGCTGCTCCGGCACCTGCCCCAGCAGAGTCCGCTGAGCCAGCGCAGTCGCCCGCTCCCGCCCCAGCCGCACCCGCTGCGCCCGCCGAGCCTGCCGCTCCGGCACCTGCTGCTCCTGCTGCTCCATCCTCGGAGGCGGCAACCCGCGCACCAAGCCCCGGCGGGCCCCGCCCGGGCAACAACCCGTTTGCTCCCTCGCAGGGCATGGGTGCGCGCCCCACAAACATTCCGCGTCCGGGTAACAACCCGTTCGCATCCTCGCAGGGCATGGGCACGCGCCCAGCCGGTGCAGGCATTCCTCGTCCGCAGGCACCTCGCCCCGGTGGCGTAGGTGCGCCCGGCGCGGGTGGCCCTGGCCGTCCTGGCGGCGCTGGTCGTCCCGGTGGCGCTGGTCGCCCGGCGTTCGGCGGCGGCGCGGGTGGCCCTGGCGGTGCCGGCGGCCCCGGTGGCGCTCCTCGTCCCGGTTTTGGTCCAAACCGTCCCCCGGCTGGTGGACGTGGTCGTGGGCCCGGTGGAGGAACCGCTGGCGCGTTCGGTAAGGGCGGCGGCAAGAGCAAGTCGCGCAAGTCGAAGGCCGCAAAGAGGGCCGAATTCGAGCTCCGCGAAGCCCCGTCGCTGGGTGGCGTATCCGTTCCTAAGGGTGACGGCACCACTCCCATCCGTCTTCGTCGTGGCGCCTCGCTCGCTGACTTCGCCGAGAAGATTGGCGCGAGCCCCGCAAACCTCGTAACGGTGCTGTTCCACCTCGGTGAAATGGCCACCGCCACCGAGAGTCTCGACGAGACCACCTTCGAAATCCTCGGTGAAGAGCTGGGTTACAAGATCCAGGTCGTCAGCCCCGAAGACGAAGACAAGGAACTTCTCGAAGGCTTCTCGATCGATCTCGACCAAGAGCTCGAAGATGAGAACGACGAGGATCTCGAGATTCGTCCCCCGGTCGTCACCGTCATGGGTCACGTTGACCACGGTAAGACCCGTTTGCTCGACGCGATTCGCAAGACCAACGTTGTCTCGGGCGAAGCCGGTGGCATCACCCAGCACATTGGTGCGTACCAGGTGCACACCCTGCACGAGGGCGTTGACCGTCCAGTTACCTTCATTGACACCCCCGGTCACGAGGCCTTCACGGCCATGCGTGCTCGTGGTGCACAGGTCACCGACGTTGCCATCCTGGTTGTCGCTGCCGATGACGGCATCATGCCCCAGACCGTTGAGGCCTTGAACCACGCGCAGTCGGCCGGTGTGCCGATCGTGGTCGCCGTCAACAAGGTCGACAAGCCGGATGCCAACCCTGCCAAGGTTCGCCAGCAGCTCACCGAGTTCAACCTGGTTGCCGAAGAGTACGGCGGAGACGTTATGTTCGTCGACGTTTCGGCACTCACCGGCCTTGGTATCCAAAACCTGCTCGATGCTGTTCTGCTCACCGCAGACGCTGGCCTCGACCTGCGTGCTAACCCGAACAAGGCTGCCCGCGGTATTGCTATTGAAGCCAAGCTCGACAAGGGTCGCGGTGCTGTTGCTACCGTGCTCATCCAGTC
>CAZPVE010000210.1:0-1820 GCA_964589925.1 uncultured Aurantimicrobium sp.
AGACCAGCTCCATCGGCCGCTCGGACAGCCCTCCCGTGTCACGATTCCTTCACTGGAAAGCAACGAGAAAAGTCTACCCGACGGCCTCAACTAGGGTTTCAGCACTTACTGGCAGGAACCTGAGTGCTGCCGGGCGGCCCGACTAGAGACGGAGAGTGCAGCCGTATGGCCGCCGTGCAGCTGCACTAGACCCCAGGCAGCGCCAGCAGCGGCGCAATCACGCCGCGCTCGCTCGCCGGCGCAGTGACCTCGCTGGCCACCGCCACAACCTCGTCAGGGGCATCACCCATGGCCACGCCGCGACCAAGCTCGGCTGCCCAGCGCAACATGTCGATGTCGTTGCGGCCGTCACCGATGGCAAACAGGTTACTGCGCGGAATGCCGAGGTGCTCGCGCACCCGCTCGAGACCGGTGGCCTTGTTGACGCCCTCAGGCGCGATGTCGAGCCAGGCTGTCATGCCGATGGCGTAGGTCACGCGATGCAGGCCCAACTCTTCGACGGCAGCTAGGAAGTCATCGGTGTCGTGCGCCGGCGAAACCACCACCACGCGGGTGGCCTGGTGGTGTAGCAGATCCTCAAACGAGACCTGGTGGCTTTCGTTGAGCGACTGCATTCCCGGAAAAGGCTTCGTGAAATAGAAGTCGCCGTTTGCATCCTCGATGGCGTAGTCACCGTGGGGCAGGTACTTGCGAATCGTGGTGAGGGCAGCCGATGGGTCGAAGGTCACAACGGCGTCTTGGCTGTAACCCATGCTCGCGAGCGGGTCACGCTTCCAGACCACAGCGCCGTTCGAGCAGACAATGAACTCAGGATTCAGGTTGAGCTCGGCAATGATCTCGGTGGTTTCACCCATCGCGCGACCGGTGGCCAGCATGACCTCATGCCCGGCTGCCTTGACCCGTGCGACAGCCTCTGCCACCTCGGGCTCGATGACGCCCCGGTGGGTCAGCAGGGTGCCGTCGATGTCGAGGGCAACCAGCCAGCGGTCTGACGCCACTTAGGCACCGGCAATCGGGGTGAGAACTTCGAGGCCACCGAGGTAGGGGCGAAGGGCCTCGGGCACAAACACCGAGCCGTCGGCGCGCTGGTGCGTTTCGAGGTACACGGCGATCCAGCGCGTGGTGGCAAGCGTGCCGTTGAGGGTGGCAACCGGCGCGGTCTTGCCCGACTCGGTGCGATAACGCGTGTCGAGACGACGCGCCTGGAAGGTGGTGCAGTTGCTCGTGCTGGTGAGCTCGCGGAACGCCTCTTGCGACGGCAGCCACGCCTCGATGTCGAACTTGCGCGCAGCGCTCGAGCCCAGGTCGCCGGCGGCAACATCAATCACGCGGTAGGTCAGACCGAGCGCCTGCATCATCTCTTCTTGCCAGGCGACGAGCTTGTCGTGCTCGGCTTCAGCTGTGTCGGGATGCGCATAAACGAACATCTCGAGCTTGTTGAACTGGTGCACGCGGATGATGCCGCGAGTGTCTTTGCCGGCCGATCCTGCCTCGCGGCGGTAGCACGACGACCATCCGGCGTAGCGCAGCGGTCCGTTGCTCAGGTCGAGGATCTCATCGGCGTGGTAGCCGGCGAGCGCAACCTCGCTCGTTCCGGTGAGGTAGAGGTCGTCGGCCGGGAGGTAGTAGACCTCGTCGGCGTGCTCACCCAAGAAGCCGGTGCCCTGCATAACTTCGGGGCGCACGAGCGTGGGGGTAATGAGTGGCGTGAAGCCGTAACCGAGCGCCTTGTCGAGGCCCATATTCATCAGGGCCAACTCGAGTCGAGCACCAATGCCCTTCAAGAAGTAGAAGCGTGAACCCGAAACCTTGGCGCCACG
>CAZPVE010000211.1:0-1820 GCA_964589925.1 uncultured Aurantimicrobium sp.
CTCGCTGTCGAGAAAGAGCACCTGGGCGCATCCATTTTCGTAGGCCTCAACCTGAGGGAGCAACGAAGACGCATAGTTTCCGCCGCACTTAGCGGCACCCGTGCCACCGCGACCGGCGCGCGAGTACTCGGTCGAAAGCCAAATCTTGACCGGTGCGACGCCTTGCGCGAAGTAGGCGCCTGCCGGGCTTGCGATGACGTAGTACGCCACGCGGTGGGCCGCACGCACACCCAGGAACGTCTCGTTAGCAAACATGAACGGACGGATATACATGCTCGTCTCGGGCGCAGACGGCACCCACTTGCCATCTACGGCGATGAGCTGGCGCAAGGATTCAATGAAGTCATCGACGCTCAACTCGGGAAGAGCAAGACGGTGCGCTGAACGCTGCAAACGACGCGCATTGGCCTCAGGCCGGAAGGTCCAGATCGAACCGTCGGCGTGACGATAGGCCTTCAGGCCCTCAAAAACCTCTTGTGCGTAGTGCAGAACGGCAGATGCCGGGTCCATCTGGAGTGGACCGTAGGGAACAACGCGCGCGTCGTGCCAGCCAGCATTGATGTCCCAGTCGACGACAACCATGTGGTCAGTGAAGTGCTTGCCAAAGCCAGGGTCCGCCAGGATCTCTTCACGCTCGGCTTCGGCACGCGCCGCCGTGCTCGGCGTCAGCGTGTAGCTCAGCGGGAACGACGTGGTGTCCGTGGCTGCCATAGTTGAGGTCCTTTGGTTTGTGTCTCTAGTGTGCGCGAATAACTCGAGTTAGGCGAGTCTGGCGACGATAGCGTCACCAATCTCAGCCGTGGTGCGAGTTGCGCCGGCGCGCTCGGCGAGGTCTCCTGTTACTGCGGCGGTCACAGCGGCTGCAGCGGCGTCTTCTCCGAAGTGCTCGAGAAGCATGGCAACCGAGAGAATCGCTGCAGTCGGGTCAGCCTTCTGCTGTCCCGCGATGTCAGGCGCGGATCCGTGAACCGGCTCGAACATGCTCGGGAAGGCGTTGGTGGGATTCAGGTTTCCCGACGACGCCAAACCGATTCCTCCCCTGATGGCACCAGCGAGGTCGGTGAGAATGTCGCCGAACAGGTTGTCGGTGACGATGACATCGAAGCGGCCTGGGTCGGTCACGAAGAAGATCGTGGCAGCATCCACATGCAGGTAGTCAACGCTGACGCTCGGGTACTCGGCAGCGACCTCACTGACGATGCGCGTCCAGAGGCCACCAGCGTTCACCAGCACGTTGGTCTTGTGCACCCAGGTGAGCTTCTTGCGAGGGCGCTTTGCAGCCAGTTCGAAGGCATACCGAACCACGCGCTCGACACCGAACGCGGTGTTGATCGACAGTTCGTTGCCGATTTCCTGGTCGGTACCCTGACGGATGACTCCGCCATTGCCGACGTAAGGACCCTCGGTTCCCTCGCGCACGACCACAAAGTCAACCTCACCGGGGTTAGCCAGCGGACTGGTCACCCCGGGGAAAATGCGCGTGGGGCGCAGGTTGACGTAGTGGTCGAGGCTGAAGCGCAACTTGAGAAGCAGTCCGCGCTCGATGATTCCGGCCGGAATGCGCTCATCGCCAGGCTTGCCACCTACAGCGCCGAGCAAGATCGCATCGTGCTCGGCAATGGCAGCGAGGTCTTGCTCGCTCAGCACGTCGCCGGTGGCCAGGTAGCGCTCGGCACCGAGCGAGAAGGGTGTCTTCTCGATGGCCAGCGAGGTGCGCGGGGCAACCGCATCCAGCACCTTGACGGCCTCAGCGATTACTTCGGGGCCGATTCCGTCGCCGGGGATGACGGCGAGCTTGAGCGTGCGTGCCATGACTGATT
>CAZPVE010000212.1:0-1779 GCA_964589925.1 uncultured Aurantimicrobium sp.
CTTCCAGAAGATGCTGTGGTTGGTGTGACCGCCCAGGTGAAACGCGAGGTCCTTCTGTAGGCGGTTGATGTTGGCGAAGTCGCCAGCATCACGGGCTTCGGCCAGCTTCTCGATAGCGGTGTTAGCCCCGGCAACGTAGGCAGCGTGGTGCTTGCTGTGGTGCAGCTCCATGATGGTGGCACTGATGTGCGGCTCCAGAGCCGCGTAGTCGTAGGTCAGCTCAGGAAGAACGTAGTTTGCCATTTCTTGCTCCTTTGATTCGTGTGGTGAGGTGTTTAGTCAACGTCGATGTCGTCGGGAAGGTTTGCATCGGTGCCGGGAATGCCGCGATCGCTGGCGACCTTGTCAGCGAGGGCAAGCAGCCGGCGAATACGCCCGGCAACAGCATCCTTGGTCATCGGAGGAGTGGCGTGGTGGCCAAGCTCGTCGAGTGAAGCGTCGCGGTGATCCAGTCGAAGCTTCCCGGCATAGGCGAGATGTTCAGGGATGTCGTCGCCGAGAATCTCTAGGGCACGCTCGACGCGGGCACACGCTGCCACTGCAGCTTGAGCGGAGCGGCGCAGGTTGGCATCGTCGAAGTTGACCAAACGGTTGGCCGTGGCGCGCACCTCGCGGCGCTGCCGCATTTCTTCCCAGGTGGCAACAGTCGCCGTTGCTCCCATGACGGTCAACATGCGACCAATGGCCTCGTCTTCACGGATTACGACGCGGTGAGCTCCGCGAACCTCACGCGCCTTCGAAGAAATCCCGAGGCGCGAAGCCGCACCAACAAGCGCCATCGCGGCCTCGTTCGTCGGGCACAGTACCTCAAGCGAGGCCGAGCGACCAGGATCGGTAACCACGCCAGAAGCGAGAAATGCACCACGCCAGATTGCAGCAAGGTCTTCGATGTTGCCTGTGGTGAGCTTGTTGGGCAATCCACGAATCGGACGGCGGCGAGCATCCAACAGGCCGGTCTGGCGAGCGAGGGTCTCCCCCGAGTCGATTACTCGAACCAGATACGTGGGCTCTGAGTTTGCATTCGGAGCGGGAGCGACACGGCCCTCACTACGAACCCCGTACAGCTCAGCGATGTCTTTGCGAATCTTTTTGGCGAGCTCGACAGTGTGCACCTCAGCCTCAACCGCGATGCGACCGCTGATCGTGTGGAGTCCACCAGCGAAACGAAGGAGGGAAGCCAGTTCCGCTTGACGAACGGTCGTTTTTGGAGCGACAACGGTCGTCAGCTCAGACTTAGCCTGCGACGTCAAACTCACTAAAAACCCCTTAGAAATACTCGCTCTAGACTCTCACATCGAGAGCCTGAAAAGAAACGCGCGGATGTAACCGGACGCTACTCCCGGCCGAGATCACGATGCTTGATACGCACATCGAATTCTGGATGCGCGCTCAAACGCGCTGCAAGCTCCATCACGAGAGCAACGGAACGATGCTTCCCTCCGGTGCACCCAATCGCAATCGTTGCGTAGCGCTTGTTTTCTCGCTGGTAGCCGGCCAAAACGGGCACCAAGAGCTGCTCATACCCATCAATGAACTCCGCTGCACCCTCTTGGCCCAGAACATAATCGCTCACAGCCTTGTCGAGTCCGGTGAGTGACTTGAGGTCGGCATTCCAGAACGGGTTTGGCAAAAAGCGGGCATCTGCCACGAGATCAACATCCGTGGGGATTCCGTATTTGAACCCAAAACTCTGAACTGTGATGTGCAACTTGGAATCGTCTGAGCTGCTGAAGGTTTCAACGATGCGCGTCGAGAGCTGGTGCACGTTGAGGTCGCTGG
>CAZPVE010000213.1:0-1767 GCA_964589925.1 uncultured Aurantimicrobium sp.
TCGCCGTGTGGCTTGAGGCCGCCGAGGAAGCCGAAATCTTCGAACCTAACGCCATGGTTCTCGGCACGATCGACCCCGATGGCCGTCCCAGCAGTCGAACGGTCCTTCTCAAGGGCCTGTCTCCCGAGGGCTTCGAGTTCGTCACCAACTACGGCTCGCGCAAAGCCAAGGCCTTGGATGCTCACGCCGATGTCACTCTGCTGTTTCCGTGGTACGCGCTGAAGCGACAGGTCATCGTTTACGGGGTTGCACACAAACTTCCTGCCGACGTCTCGGACGAGTACTGGAATCGTAGGCCTCAAGGTGCCCAGCTCGCGTCGGCGGCTAGCAACCAGTCGCAGCCGATTGACTCGCGTGAGCAGCTCGATGCCCGGCTGGCGGAGCTCGAGGCAGAGTATCCCGAGGGCACTGTCGTTCCCCGCCCCGAAAACTGGGGAGCGTTTCGCGTGGTGCCGCACACCATCGAGTTCTGGCAGGGTCGTTCGCGCCGCTTCCACGACAGGTTGGTCTTCACGCGCGAAGCAGGCGACAGCTGGGGCATCCAGCGCCTGCAGCCCTAGGCAGTAAACCCCTCCCCACCTCGCCCGAGCGAAAACTTTTGCGCTCACTGTCAGTGGGCGCGCATATTCTCGTGCTAGCAGTCGTTTAAGGCCGGAATTCCGCTGTGCATATGTGCAAAACAGGGGCAAAGTTATCCACAGATGTGGACGACACGCCCACAATATGTAGGGTTAGCCAATCCGGTCGACCCCCTTATATAGTGGTCTTCGCTACACATCGAGGCAAGCAAGAGCAAGGGGTATTTTCGTGTCAATCACAGTTGTCAAGCGCAATGGCGAGCGCCAGCCATACGACGCCAACAAGATCAATCTGGCCATTGAAGACGCAGCACAGGGTCTCGACGACTCGATCGCCTGGGTCACCCAGATTGCCACCGAGCTCGAAATCACCCTGTTCGACGGCATCACCACGCAGCAGCTCGACGAGGCTGTCATCCAGGTGGCCTTGCAGAACGTGAAAGACGACCCCGCATTCGACGTCGTCGCAGCCCGTCTCCTGCTCAAGACCATTTACAAGCGCGTCCTCGGTGAGTACAGCACCAAAGAAGAGCTGCTCGCTCTGCACCAGAAGCACTTCAAGGCCAACATGCTTCGTGGCGTCGAAGAGGGACTGCTCGACCCTCGCCTCGGCCAGCTGTTCGACCTCGACGAACTCGCCACGCACATCACCCCCGAGAACGACGAACTGCTCAAGTACATCGGCGTCGTCACGCTGAACAACCGCTACGGCATCAAGGGCCGCAACGGTGACCCCCTCGAGGTGCCGCAGTACTTCTGGATGCGCATCGCCATGGGCCTCTCGCTCAACGAGAAGAACCCCAACGAGCACGCCGTCGCCTTCTACAAGAAGATGAGCTCGCTCGAGTACCTCGCCGCAGGTTCGACTCTGGTCAACGCCGGCACCATCTCACCCCAGCTCGCCAACTGCTTCGTTCTCGAAATGCAGGACGACATGGAGCACATTGCCAAGACCACGCGCGACGTCATGTGGCTCACCAAGGGAACCGGTGGAATCGGTCTGTCGGTCACCAAGCTTCGTGCTCAGGGTTCGCCCATCCGTTCGAACAACACCACCTCGACCGGCCCGATCCCGTTCATGCACACCATCGACTCGATCCTTCGTGCCGTCAGCCGCGGTGGCAAGAAGTTCGGTGCTCTCTGCTTCTACATGGAGAACTGGCACCTCGACTTCGCGCAGTTCCTTGAC
>CAZPVE010000214.1:0-1761 GCA_964589925.1 uncultured Aurantimicrobium sp.
TAGGCAATGACGAAGTCGGCGTCCTTGTCGAAGCCAGCAACTGTGGCCTTCAACTGGCGAACGGGCACGGCCGAAGGGCCGAACTCCTCTAGCTCAGCTTCGGTCTCGCCCACACAAATCACGGGGACGACACCATGCTTGAACGCAGCGAGTGACTTGGCGCGAACGACCTCATCGTTCTCCCCGTGGTACTGGCGACGCTCTGAGTGTCCGATGATGGCGTACGAGGCGCCCAGAGCCTTGAGGAATACGCCAGAGATTTCGCCGGTGTAGGCGCCCGAATCGTGAGCCGAAATATCTTGGGCGCCGTAGGCGAGCTCAAGCTTGTCAGCCTCGACCAAGTTCTGCACTGAACGAATATCGGTGAACGGCGGGAAGACAGCCACCTCAACCTCGTCGTACTTGTGTCCGGCGTCTTTGAGGGTCCAGGCGAGCTTCTGAACGAAAGCAATCGCTTGCAGGTGATCGAGGTTCATCTTCCAGTTGCCTGCGATGAACGGGGTGCGAGTGGCTACCATCCGAGTACTTCCAATCCGGGCAGCTTCTTGCCCTCCAAGAATTCGAGAGAGGCTCCACCGCCGGTGGAGATGTGACCGAACTGGTCATCGGCGAAACCAAGAACGCGAACGGCAGCGGCAGAATCTCCACCGCCGACGACGCTGAGGCCGTCAACCTCGGTGAGTGCCTGGGCAATAGCCTTTGTTCCGTTGGCAAAAGCGGGGAACTCGAAAACGCCAGCAGGTCCGTTCCAGAAAACGGTCTTGGATCCACGAATCTTCGTCGCAAATGCCGCAGCAGTGTCTGGCCCGATGTCGAGACCGAGACCGGATGCACCAAAGGCTGTGTCTTCGATCGCGTCGACGGATGCAACCACGTGGTCTGCATCAGCGGCGAACTTGCTCGCAACAACGACATCCGTCGGGAGGACGATTTCAACACCGCGCGACGCGGCGTCGGCAAGGTAACCGCGGCAGGTTTCGAGCTGGTCAGCCTCGAGAAGGCTAGAACCCACCTTGTAGCCCTGCGCAGCCAAGAATGTGAAGAGCATCCCGCCACCGATGAGAATCGTGTCCACGCGAGGCAGGAGGTGTGAAATCACGCCGAGCTTGTCGCTGACCTTAGAACCACCCAAAACGACCGTGTAAGGGCGTTCAGGCTTCTCGGTGAGACGATCAAGAACCTCGAGCTCGGTTTCGATCAGAAGACCTGCGGCGCTAGGCAGAAGTTCGGCGAGCTCATAAACACTGGCCTGCTTGCGGTGCACTACACCGAAACCGTCAGAAACATAGGCGTCGGCTTCGTCGGCAAGAATCTGGGCAAAAGCCTTGCGCTCCCCCGCGTCTTTGCTGGTTTCGGCGGCATTGAAACGCAGGTTCTCCAGCACGACGAGTTCACCATCGGAAAGACCGCGAATCGCGGTGAGTGCGGATTCCCCTACGGTATCCGCGGCGAAGCCAACAGGCTTGCCCAGCAGCTCACCCATGCGGGCGGCTGCCGGAGCAAGGCTGTACTTAGCTTCAGGGGCCCCCTCAGGACGCCCCAGGTGGCTGATGACAACTACGCGCGCGCCCTGCTCCAGCAGAGACGTGAGCGTAGGAAGCGATGCTCGGATTCGGCCATCGTCGGTGATAACACCGTCTTTGAGCGGAACGTTGAGATCGCAACGAACGATGACACGCTTGCCAGACAGATTGCCCAGCGAAGCAAGAGTGCGCAGTGCCACCAGCGGGTTACAGGGACTCGGCGACGAACTCGGTGAGG
>CAZPVE010000215.1:0-1745 GCA_964589925.1 uncultured Aurantimicrobium sp.
TCAAACGCTTGTGGGTGCGCATCTCAAAGTGCTCGCGGCTGTCCTTGTACTTGTGCGGAGAGCGGATCACACAGACCACGTTCTTCTCCGTCGGAAGCGGCACGGGACCGACAACAGTGGCACCCGCGCGGGTAACCGTGTCGACAATCTTGCGTGCCGAAGTGTCGATGACCTCGTGGTCGTACGACTTAAGTCGAATGCGGATCTTTTGTCCCGCCATGTCTGACTCTCTCTCTTCGTTAGTGCGTCTTACGGGCTTCCGACCGCATTGGACGCGAGTGCTCGAGCAGCTTTCGCTTTTCGAAATGTGCACCACTGTTTTTATGTCAATATCCGTTGGATCTTCGCCTGCCCAAGACACATCCGCTCATGCGGGTTCACCCTCGGCAGACGCGACCACCGGAAGCCGGAATACTGCGCACGCGAACGTGCCCGATTCTCTAGGAGACTCAGCAGTGAGTTTCCGGCTGTGAGTTGTCTACCCGCGGCCTAACGAATTCCGAAGATGTCGGTCGTTATGCACTGCCTGGCAGTGATTCACGCAAAGCGCGAAATTTACAACTTCACAAGTCTGCCACACGGTATTGACTTCATGCAACCCGGGCGTGTCGCGCGAACTATTGCACCTTGCCGCTGAGCTTGGCGATGGGCTTGAGAATCGAGGGGCGGGCGGCAATCCAGCCGATGGCCATGATGACAACGGATGCCGCGAACAGCCCCAACCCCAGTAAAGACGCGGGTTCTGGGCTCGTTGACCCGGTGGCTGCATACATGGCGTTCAGGTTGACCAAGGCTCCCGTCAAGAACACCAAGATCACGTGCTGGGCGATAAAGACGATAAAAACAACTAAAGAAAAATTGTGCAGCCAGCGGACGGGGCGCTCGGGCAGGGCCTTGTTGAGTGCAGAGTCAAGCGGCCAACGCGGAGAAAGGCGCGCGCCAGTGACGAGCGCGAGGGGCGCAATCAGAAACACGATCGCAAAGTAGGCCAACACTTGGAGTGCGTTGTAGGCCACCCAGGGATTCTCGGTTGGCCAGTTCAGACTGGCGTATTGGATGGCGGCCGAGAGAGCGTTCGGGAAAACATCCCAGTTCGTCGGCACAATTCGCATCCACTGCCCAGTTGCAAACAGCAGAACGATGTAGATGATGCCGTTGAACAACCACAGGGTGTCCAGGCTGATGTGGAACCAGACGTTGAGCCCGACGCGGCGAGGAGCGACGCCGAACCAGGCTCGGCGAGGAGTCCAAAACGCAGGAGGCCGCTTCTTCGAGCGAATATCGAGTCCGGTTCGAATGATGAGCAGCAAGAAGAACGCGTTCAAGAAGTGCTGCCAGCCGAGCCAGGCCGGGATGCCGACCGGCGTCTGCGCCGGGAAGGTGGGCGTGCCGGGATACTCGGCGATGAACGCCTGCACTCCCCCGAGCGTGCGCAGCCACATGCCAATCGGAATCAGGACGAGCAGTGCACCGAGAGCGATGAGTGCACCCACCAGCCAGGGCTTGGCTGCGGGAGTCACTCGGGAATTCACTCCCCAAATCTACCGGCTCGACGAGGGCGCCGCCGTAAGGCACCGACGCACAAGAAAAGGGCCCGGGCATCAGCCCGGGCCCTCTATCGAGTAACCGAAATTACTTGATGATCTTGGTTACGGTACCAGCACCTACGGTACGGCCACCCTCACGGATAGCGAAGCCGAGGCCCTCTTCCATGGCGATGGGCTGGATCAGCTCAACGGTCATGT
>CAZPVE010000216.1:0-1714 GCA_964589925.1 uncultured Aurantimicrobium sp.
GTGCTGGCTCCTCGAGCCGAACGGCGCGGTTGATTGCCGAGACAACGGCCTTAAGCGAAGCCGTCGAGATGTCGGAATCGATGCCGACACCCCACAGGCGCTTGCCGTTGACGTTGAGCTCAACATAGGCCGCGGCTTGAGCGTCTCCCCCGGCAGCCAGGGTGTGCTCGACGTAATCAAACAGCTCGACATGGATGCCCAGTCCGTCCATCAACTTGAGGAACGCGTCAATGGGACCATTGCCGACGGCGTCCTGACGAGTGACCTCGTCGCCGTCTCGAAGGTCGACACTGAGCTTGAGCGTGCCGGCGAAGTCTGACTCCGTGCGGCTTCCTCGAAGCTCAAAACGGCCCCACTTATGTGCAACATCGGCCGCAGGCAAGTACTCGTCCTGGAAAATGTCCCACAGCTCTTCGCTGGTGACTTCGCCACCTTCGGCATCGGTCTTGGCCTGAACGACACCGGAGAATTCGATCTGAAGACGACGAGGCAGGTCGAGAGAGTGGTCCTTCTTGAGCAAGTAGGCCACACCACCCTTGCCCGACTGCGAGTTCACACGAATCACTGCCTCGTAGTTGCGGCCGACATCCTTGGGGTCAATCGGCAGGTACGGAACAGCCCAAACGAGCTCGTCGACGTGCACACCACGAGAACTAGCCTCTTCGGCCATGGCCTCGAAGCCCTTCTTGATGGCGTCTTGGTGCGAGCCCGAAAACGCGGTGTAAACCAGGTCGCCGGCCCACGGACTGCGCTCGTGAACCTTGAGCTGGTTGCAGTACTCAGCCGTACGTTTGATCTCATCGAGGTTCGAGAAGTCGATCTGGGGGTCAATTCCCTGCGTGAAGAGGTTGATGCCCAAGGCGACGATGTCGACGTTTCCGGTGCGCTCGCCGTTACCGAACAAGCAGCCCTCGATGCGGTCGGCGCCAGCCATGTAGCCCAGCTCAGCAGCCGCAACAGCAGTGCCGCGGTCGTTGTGCGGGTGCAGAGAAATGATCACGTTTTCGCGGTGAGCCAAGTGGCGGCCCATCCACTCAATCGCATCGGCATAAACGTTGGGTGATGCCATCTCGACGGTCGCGGGCAGGTTGATAATCACCTTGCGGTCGGGGGTCGGCTCGAACACCTCAATGACCTGGTTGCAGACATCGACAGCAAACTCGAGCTCGGTGCCGGTGAAGCTTTCAGGTGAGTACTCGTAGAACACCTGCGTGTCGGGGATGGTCTTCTCAAATTCACGACAGAGACGAGCACCATGCAGGGCGATGTCGACGATGCCCTGCTTGTCTTCGCGGAAAACAACTTCTCGCTGGAGAACACTGGTGGAGTTATACAGGTGAACAATCGCCTGCTTTGCGCCACGAATCGACTCGTAGGTGCGTTCAATCAAGTGGTCCCGGGCCTGCGTCAACACCTGGATAGTGACATCTTCAGGAATGGCGTTCTCTTCGATGAGTGAACGAACAAAGTCGAAGTCGGTCTGGCTGGCCGACGGGAATCCAACCTCAATTTCCTTGTAGCCCATGCGAACGAGGAGGTCGAACATGATGCGCTTGCGCTCCGGGCTCATCGGGTCGATGAGTGCTTGGTTCCCGTCGCGCAAGTCAACGGCGCACCAGCGGGGCGCTTTTTCGATGCGCTTTCCGGGCCAGGTGCGATCGGGAAGCTCGATGCCGAGCGTCTCGTGATACGGGCGGTATTTGTGCACGGGCAT
>CAZPVE010000217.1:0-1682 GCA_964589925.1 uncultured Aurantimicrobium sp.
GCCCACCGACAATCCACACGATGGAGTCGTGTGCGGCGAGCGCTGCCGCGGCCGCGTGGGGGGTGGTGGCCTTGGAATCGTCGATCCAGGTGATGTCGTTCGCAATGGCAAGTACCTCGTGGCGGTGAGCATCCACGCGGAATGTCGCAAGTGCCGCCGAAATGTCTTCGGCACTAACGCCACACGCCCTCGCGAGAGCACTCGCGGCCAGAACATTGGCCACCATGTGAGGTGCTGCGAGACCAAAATCGCCGAGTTCGCCAAGCGTCGTCAACTCGATGGCACGCTCACGGCGATCGTCCAAGAACGCGCGGTCGCACAGCACATCTTCAACCAGGCCGAGGTCGCTCATCCCCGGCACACCCAAGTCAAAGCCGATGGCCCGAGCCCCGTCTGTTACGTCCGCGCCTTCAACCATGGCCTCGGTGAGCGGATCCGTTTTGTTGTAGACACAGGCCACTTTGACGTTGTGAAACACTTTGGCCTTGGCCTCGACATAGGCCTGAAGCGATCCATGCCAATCCAGGTGGTCGTCGGCAATGTTCAGGCACACGGCTGAGTGGGGTGTGACCTCACCCATGTAGTGCAATTGATAACTCGAGAGCTCGACAACAAAGAAGTCGAAGCCTTCCGGATCACGGATGGCGTCGAGGATGGGTGTGCCGATGTTGCCACAGGGGGCAACCCGAAAGCCACCGGACAGAAGCATGTGAGCTGCGAGTTGAGTTGTCGTGGTCTTACCGTTTGTGCCGGTGACGAGCAGCCATTCGGCAGGCTCCCCCACTTTGTCGCGCAGACGCCACGCCAGGTCGATATCGGTCCACAGAGGAACGTTCGACTCGGCAGCCCACTCGACCAGGGGATGTGACGGGGCATACCCCGGCGAGACAATCGCGAGGTCAGCCCGGAAATCCTTTAGCCGCGACGGAACAGCCTTGCCGCCGGCAGTGAGTTCGACATCAACCCCGAGGACTTCACACATGGACAAACGAAGATCATCGGCGGCATCGGCAACTACCAACACAACACACCCCAACTCGGCGAGGGTGTCAGCAACCGAGAAGCCGGAAGCACCCAGCCCAAAAACAGCAACGCGCAGACCAGACCAGTCTGAGCGCCAACTGGTGAGTTCAGTGAGCGAGGCGGCCATCGTGGTTACCGGTACAGCCACTCAACATAGAAAAGACCGACACCGAGAGCCACGAAGACACCGGCAATAATCCAGAAACGAACGACGACAGTCCATTCGGCCCATCCCTTGCCCTCAAAGTGGTGATGCACGGGGCTCATCAGGAAGATTCGCTTGCCCTTGGTCAGTCGGAAGTAAGTGAGTTGCAACATGACCGACCCGATATCCATGACGAACAGACCGCCGATAATCGGGAGAAGCAACTCGGTGTGGCTCAAGATGGCAAGCGAGGCGAGCGCGCCACCAAGAGCCATCGAACCGGTATCCCCGAGGAAGATCTGCGCGGGAGAGGTGTTCCACCACAAGAATCCGATCAGTCCGCCGACGACGGCAGCGGCGATGATCGCCAAGTAAATCGGGTCGCGCACGTCGTAGCACTTGTAGGCCACGCTCGGATCGAGGGTCGCGCGGAAGCAGGACTGGTTGAACTGCCAGAAACAGATGATGACGAAGGCGCCGATCGAGAAGATCGATGCGCCGGTAGCC
Organism: uncultured Aurantimicrobium sp.; assembly: GCA_964589925.1. GTDB lineage: Bacteria > Actinomycetota > Actinomycetes > Actinomycetales > Microbacteriaceae > CAIOLM01. The sequence continues at coordinate 1,676 of CAZPVE010000217.1, forward strand.
AGACCGT
>CAZPVE010000218.1:0-1682 GCA_964589925.1 uncultured Aurantimicrobium sp.
ATTCGAGCAATGCTCGAGCGCGAGGTTCCGATCTACGTTCTTGCACCCGGTCGCGTGTACCGCACCGACGAGCTTGATGCCACGCACACACCCGTCTTTACGCAGATCGAGGGCCTTGCTATCGACAAGGGACTCACCATGGCTCACCTGCGCGGAACCCTCGAGCACGCCGCACGCCTCATGTTCGGCGAGGGCGCCAAGATTCGCCTGCGCCCCAACTACTTCCCATTCACTGAGCCGAGTGCTGAGCTCGATGTCTGGCACCCCACCTTCGTCGGTGGCGCTCGCTGGATCGAGTGGGGCGGATGTGGCATGGTCAACGCCAACGTGCTGCGCTCGGCCGGCATCGACCCCGAGGTGTACAGCGGTTTCGCGTTCGGCATGGGTGTTGAGCGCACGCTGATGTTCCGTAACCAAGTGCAAGACATGCATGACATGGTCGAGGGTGATGTTCGCTTCTCGCAGCAGTTTGGCATGGTGGTCTGATGCGCGTTCCGTTGAGTTGGCTCGCCGAGTACGTTGATCTCGCGCCGGGAACCACGCCAGAAGACGTTCACGCTGCCCTCGTCAAGGTTGGTTTCGAAGAAGAAGACATCCACACCTCCGATGTCACTGGCCCGCTGGTCGTCGGCAAGGTGCTCGAGTTCACCCCTGAAGAGCAGTCGAATGGCAAGACCATCCGCTGGTGCCAGGTTCAGGTAGGCGACGGGGATGTGCGCGGCATCGTTTGTGGCGCATCCAATTTCGAGGTCGGCGACAAGGTTGTTGTGAGCCTGCCTGGTGCTGTGTTGCCCGGTGGTTTCGAAATTGCTGCCCGTAAGACCTACGGTCACGTCAGTGACGGCATGATGGCCAGCTTCAAGGAGCTTGGCCTCGGTGATGACCACAGCGGAATCATCCGTTTGAACACTCTTGGCATTGACCCCGAAATCGGTTCGGATGCAATCTCGCTGCTCGGTCTTGACGACTCGGCGGTCGAAATCAACGTCACGCCCGACCGTGGTTACGCATTCTCGATTCGTGGTGTTGCTCGCGAATACGGTCACTCCACTGGAGCGACCTTCCGTGACCCGGCCGCACACCTGCCGACAACCGGTGGCGCTCACGTGCTCGACACCTTTGACACTGAGTTCCCGGTAAGCATCGACAACTCGCAGCCAATTCGCGACCGTGCCGGTGTCAACGTGTTCGTAACCCGCGTTGTGCGTGGCATCGATGCAAAGCGCCCGACTCCGCAATGGATGACCACGCGTCTGCGTTTGGCGGGCATCCGCCCGATTTCTCTCGCGGTCGACATTACGAACTACGTCATGCTCGAGCTCGGTCAACCTATTCACGGCTACGACCTTGACATGCTCAAGGGCGGTCTGGGCGTTCGTCGTGCCAAGGCGGGGGAGAAGCTCACCACTCTCGATGGTGTGGAGCGCTCGCTGAACGCCGAAGACTTGCTCATCACCGACGACCGCGGACCAATCGGTCTTGCCGGCGTCATGGGCGGTGCCGAGACTGAACTTTCTGACACGACGGTAAATGTGCTCGTTGAAGCGGCGAACTTCGACCCGGTTTCGATTGCTCGCACTGCCCGCCGACACAAGCTGCCCAGCGAGGCAAGCAAGCGGTTCGAGCGCGGAGTTGACTCCGAGGTGGCTGATGTTGATGCTGGTCGCGTAGTTCAGCTTCTC
>CAZPVE010000219.1:0-1682 GCA_964589925.1 uncultured Aurantimicrobium sp.
ACCTCAACGCTTCCGTTCACGGCAATCGGCTCATCGAACTGCGAGATCTGGTAGTTCTTGGCCAGGTCGGGATAGAAGTAGTTCTTACGCGCAAACGACGACGACGGGGCGATGTCGCAATCCAGGGCCAGACCGAGGCTGATCGAGTAGCGAACTGCCTGCTCGTTGACCACGGGCAGCGAACCGGGCAGACCGAGGCACACCGGGGTGATGTTGGTGTTGGGGTCTCCACCGAAATTGTTCGGGGCCGACGAGAACATCTTGGTCTTGGTGTTCAGCTCGACGTGCACCTCGAAACCGAGAACGGGCTCGAAAAGTTCGAGTGCTTTGTCGTAGTCCATCAGTTTGGCCTTGCTCATCGGGCACCTCCCTTCAGTGCGGGTGCTTGGCTCAGCAGGGTGTGACCCCACTTGTCGACCAGAAGCTGCTCGAGTGCGCCACCGACGTTGTACAGGCGGGCATCCTCGAGGGCCGGCGCTAAGAATTGGATACCCACGGGCAGTCCGTCTTCGTCGGCAAGGCCAGCAGGCAGGCTGATTCCGGGGATACCGGCGAGATTGGCAGGGATGGTCGCCAGGTCGCCGCGCCACATCTCGAGTGGGTCATCCAGCTGCTCACCAAGCTTCCACGCGGTGGTGGGAGCGGTCGGCGAGGCAATGACGTCAACCTGCGCGAACGCCGAAGCGAAGTCGCGCTGCACGAGCGTGCGCACTTTCTGGGCGCTGCCATAGTAGGCGTCGTAGTAGCCGGCCGAGAGGGCGTAGGTGCCCAAGATGATGCGGCGCTTGACCTCGGGGCCGAACCCGGCTTCACGGGTGGCGCTCATCACCTGCTCGACGGTTCCGCCGCCGGCAGGGGTGACGCGCAGGCCGAAACGAACCGAGTCGAACTTGGCCAGGTTGCTCGAGGCCTCCGCGGGAAGAATCAGGTAGTAGGCAGCAACTGCGTGCTCGAGGCTCGGCAGGCTGAGGTCTACGATTTCGGCGCCGTTAGCTTCGAGCAAGGCCAGTGCCTCACGGAAGCGGGCCAGAACACCGGGCTGGAAGCCTTCACCGTCGAGCTGGCTGACCACACCGATGCGCAGACCCTTGACGTTGGCGTTGCGCACGGCGTCGGCCATCGACGGCCATTCGTGCTTGAGCGAGGTGGAGTCGTGGCGGTCGTGACCGGCGATGATGTCGTGCAGCAGAGCCGAGTCGAGAACGGTGCGAGAAACCGGGCCGATCTGGTCGAGCGAGCTCGCCAGCGCGATGGCGCCGTAACGGCTCACACCGCCGTAGGTGGGCTTGATGCCGACCGTTCCGGTCACGTGGGCGGGCTGGCGAATCGATCCACCGGTGTCGGAACCGAGAGCCAGAGGCGCTTCGAACGCGGCAACCGCAGCTGCCGAGCCACCGCCAGAACCTCCGGGGATGCGGTCGAGGTCCCATGGGTTGCGGGTGGGGCCGTAGGCCGAGTGCTCGGTTGACGAGCCCATGGCGAATTCGTCCATGTTGGTCTTGCCGAGGGGCACGAGGCCGGCTTCGCGCAGCTTGGTTACCGGAGTGGCGTCGTAGGGGCTCATCCAGCCTTCGAGAATCTTTGATCCTGAGGTGGACGGCATGTCGGTGGTGACCAGAACATCTTTGATCGCGACGGGAACACCGTCGAGGGCGTTCAGTGCGGCACCAGCGGCACGGCGC
>CAZPVE010000220.1:0-1664 GCA_964589925.1 uncultured Aurantimicrobium sp.
TCCGTAGTCAGATGCTCTATCCGTTGAGCTACGGGCGCAGTGTTGAAAACAACTGTTCAAGCATACCCGAGGACTGAACCAGCACTAAATCAGCGAACGAATCTCTGAACCCAGCAAGGGAACGACCAAGGGAATCTTGGCGGAGACGGAGGGATTTGAACCCTCGGTCCCCTTACGAGGACTCCACCTTAGCAGGGTGGTGCACTAGGCCTGACTATGCGACGTCTCCCGAGCAATCCACCGAAGTGGAGTCACACAAGCCTCAATCATACCGACTTGGCGCCGGGGCGAAAACCGCGCTAGTTGCCCTTCGAGCAGGTCTGCTGGTCGGCGCTCTGGCCTTCAACCTGGCTGGAAACCTCGGTCGCAGCGGGAGCCGACGGGGTCGGCGTGGGGGTGGCTGAGGTGGTGGTCGAGGCGAGCTTGATCACGAACCCAGAGTTGCCGTTCAAGCTGGAAGTCTTGGCCTTGGTGCTCGCGGAGGGGCTGGGCGTAGGCGTGGGCGTGGTTAACACTGACCCGCGCCCGGTGGTTCCGGTGAGCTTGATCGGCTTATCGCTGATGATGGCCTCCATGAGTTCAGCGCCAGCCTCGGCTGAAGGTTGAACCTTGCCGGAGTAGACGCCCGTGCCTCCGGTGGTTCCCGGATACTGCACGAAGACCATTTTGTCGAGGTCGACATCTTTCATCGCCATGGCGATGGAAACCATGGTGTCGAGGTTCTTGAGGCTGCTCGACAGGATCATGTCGTGCATAGCGATTTTGGCGAGGTCGTAAAGGCGCAGCGGGTTGCTTAGTGTGGATGCGCTCTTGAGCTGACGCGCGAGCGCCGCCATGAAGACCTGCTGGTTGCTGATGCGGCCCAGGTCACTGCCGTCGCCGACACCGTGGCGGGTGCGCAGGAACTGCGTGGCCTGCTTGCCCTTGAGCAAGTGCATACCGGCAGAGAGGTTCAGGTTGGTGTTTGAGTCAACGATTGGGCTGGCAACACAGACGTTCACGCCACCGAGGGCTGTTGCCATGTTAGCCACACCATCAAAGGTGGCCATGGCTGCGTAGCCAATCTTGAGCCCGGTGAACGACTCAACCGTTGCCGCAACACAAGCCAAGCCGCCTTCACTGAGAGCAGCGTTGATCGGGCCGGTCCAGCCTCCGCCACCACCGGGACATTCCGGCATGTGCACAACCATGTCGCGCGGGATGCTCAGAACCGTCGCGCTCTTGTGATCAGCTGCGATGTGAAGAACGATGTTGACGTCGTTCAGCGTCGACCCGGGGTTGGGGCCGAAAGACTTGGACTGACCGTTGCGGGTGTCAGAGCCGACGACCAGGAGGTTAACGCCACCTTCGATGGGACCAATCTTGGCCTTGGTGAGCAGGTCAACACCGGCGTTGCCTGAATTGAACAAGTCCCACACGGCAATGCTGGCCAAGGACATCGAGCTGACAAGGATGACCGCGATGACGGCACCGAGGTAGCCCGTGAAAATGCGCCCGAAGCCGTGCGAGCGCTTGGTGCTGTGACGAAGCGGGGTCGGCTGCTTCGCCGCGGCACGCGTGCTGCGGGGCTGCTCGATCGGCTCGGTCATCTGCTTCCTTCTTCTTGCTGGCGGAGGGCGTGGGATTCGAACCCACGAAGCATTGCTGCTCACTGGTTTTCAAGA
>CAZPVE010000221.1:0-1623 GCA_964589925.1 uncultured Aurantimicrobium sp.
AAGCCTGATCGCTTCGCGAATGGATGCGCGGGCGCGGCGTCGGTCGCCACAGGCGTCGTAGGCCAACCCGAGGCGAAACTGTGCACGCCAGCTCTCTGGCTCAGCCTGGGCCTCGGCCGCGTATGTGGGAAACTCGGCATCGGCGGCTTCTCGCACGGCGCGACCACTGGGTCGGTGCGGAAGATCGTCGACAGGAAGCCCGCCCTCTTCGTCCAGGATATTGGTGAGCTTGGCGCTGCGGAATCCGAACATCAGCTCACGGATCAGAGCCCAGGTTCCCACGATGGGCAAGACAAACATGGCCACACCCATCGCAATTCCAATGGGTGAACCGGTGCCCACCAGAACGAGTCCGATGTTGAAGGTAAATGCCAGGTAGATCAGCAGCAGAGCTGAAATGAAGGCCACACCGAGAATCGCCCGAGTCTTGGGCGGGATAAGCGGACTAGACACAGCTAGAGCTTGATGACGTTCTCGAGACCCACGGTCAGACCGGGGTGAGTCAGCGTGGCACGCAGCGACGCCATGATTCCAGCCTCGTAGGAGCGGTTAGAGAACGTGGTGTGCGTGACGGTAACCGTCTCACCTTCACCGCCGAAAATCACGTCTTGCTTGGCGACGACGCCATCCATGCGGAGGCTGTGGACCGGTACACCTGAGACAAGCTGGCCACGAGCGCGCTGGTCAGCGTGTGGCGCCTGCACATCGTTGTCGCGAGCGGCAGCGATCTTTTCGGCGGTGGCAACCGCGGTTCCCGAGGGCGAATCGACCTTGTGCACGCCGTGTGCCTCAACGATTTCGATCGAGTCGTAGTGCTTGGCAGCGAGCTTGGCAAGGTGGGTTGCCAGGGCAGAGCCCAGCGAGAAGTTAGCGATGAAAACGACGTTGACGTCGGGGTGGGCCTCGATGAACGGACGCTCCTTGGCGATGCGCTCAGCCGACCATCCAGATGTGCCAATCAGCACGTGCTTACCGTTCTCAACAGAGAACTCGAGCACGTTTTTGCTCACTGAAGGCAACGAAACGTCGACAACAACCTGAGCAACGAGGAGCTCCGAGAGGTCGCTGCGCGAGCCAAGCTGGGCAACGAGCTCAAAGTCGTCCGACTCATTGATCAGGCGGCAGACGAGAGAGCCCAACTTGCCGGATGCACCGACGACAGCAACGGTAGTTTTCACGAGATTAGCCTAGCGAGTCGCAGCCGAATGGGCCGTGGTGCCCGGAATCCTAAATGGAATAGGGCTCAGGCAAACCCGTGCGCAACTCAACGGGCAAGTGACCGAGGTCGTTGTGTGCAACGAGGTTCCAGGGGCGGCCCGAACGGTGCTGGAGCACCGTGAGCCCGCAGTTGGCCTGGTTGAGCGTGACCCACTTCCAATCCGGCGCGGCCAAAGCCTCCCGCACGAACCACGCGATGACCGCGTTGTGCGTCACGAGAAGGTCGGTTTGCTTCGAGACGCCTGCTGACATGAATTCGGCCACGGCATCAGCCATTTGGGCAGAGCCAGCTTCGATGTCGGCCTCCGTGACCGATTTGAAGAACGCCCGGAAGTTGGTGGGCATCTCGTCGGTAAGACCAGTCGGAACGCAATCCATCAACAAAGCCGATGGTGCGGCGGTAAT
>CAZPVE010000222.1:0-1619 GCA_964589925.1 uncultured Aurantimicrobium sp.
GTCCTCGGGCGCGACAACGAGAAGGCCATTGGGTTTGCACGACGCCGATGCGAGTTTGGCGATGAACTTGGTCGCTCCAACACCTACCGAACAACTCAAGCTCGTGCGCTCGAACACGGCCTGGCGAATATCCGCCGCGATCTTCTCGGGCGTGCCCAACAGTCGAACCGCGCCGCCAACGTCAAGAAACGCCTCGTCGATGCTGATGGGCTCAACAAGTGGCGTGAAGTCGTGAAAAACAGCCATGACCTCGGCCGACGCCTTGGTGTACTTTTCGCGATGCGGGGGCATCACAATGACATCAGGCACGATGCGCTGTGCCATAGCCAGAGGCATCGGGCCTTTGATGCCCAGAGCGCGAGCCTCATAGGTGGCACTCAGAACGACCGAGCGGCCCGAGAGCGGCGCAACAACAGCCGGTTTGCCTCGAAATTCGGGAAAGTCGCGAAGCTCAACCGAGGCGAAAAACGCATCCATGTCGACGTGCAGGATGTGCGCTGTGTGCCTGCTCGTACTCACCTGTCGATTACAGCACGAGTGAAACGCAAAAGCCCGCCGGATAACCGACGGGCCCTGTTGTGTTGCGAAAAATTAGTCGCGCATCAGCGTGGGGATAGCCAAGCACGCGAGCGACAGGAGGGTTGCACCCAAGAAGATGGGCAGCCCAAGACCAGGAGTGCTGAACGCAAGTGCCATGCCCCAGAAGGAAGCAATCAACGAAATGAAGGCGATGAGAAAGAGAACTACTCGCACGGAACTACTCCTTGTGTTGGTCTATAGCCATTATTGCGCAGTTGCGCGCTCGAGAATGAGTTCCCGCACGCGTGCCGCATCCGCCTTGCCCTGCATGGCCTGCATGACAGCACCGATGACGGCTCCAGCGGCCTGAACTTTGCCCTCGCGGATCTTTTCGAGAACATCCGGCTGAGCGGAAAGTGCCTTGTCGATGGCTTCGATGAGCGCACCGTCGTCACTGACCACGGCGAGACCCTGCTTGTCGACGACCTCGCGAGGTGAGCCCTCTCCGGCGATAACCGACTCGAGCACCTGACGCGCCAAGCGGTCGGTGAGCGTGCCTTCTTCAACCAGAAGGGCGAGCTCGGCCACCTGCTCAGGGGTCACGAGAGTGTTGGCGTCAACCTCGGCAGCGTTCGCCAAACGAGCAACCTCGCCGGTCCACCACTTGCGGGCAGACTGCGGGGATGCCCCGGCCGCAACGGTGGCCGCAACTTCGCCCAGCAGGCCGGAGTTGTCGATGTCTTGGAACTCGAGGTCGGTGAATCCCCACTCGGCCTTGAGGCGACGACGACGCTCGACGGGCTTCTCAGGAAGAGCCGCCTTGAGCTCGGCAATCAGCTCGGGTGCAGGCACCACGGGCAGCAGATCGGGCTCCGGGAAGTAGCGGTAGTCGTCGGCATCCGACTTGGGGCGACCAGCGCTCGTGGCGCCGGTGTCTTCGTGCCAGTGACGGGTTTCCTGAATGATGGTGCCGCCATCGGCAAGAATCTGCGCCTGGCGCTGAATCTCGTAACGCACAGCTCGCTCAACCGACCGCAGCGAGTTCACGTTCTTGGTTTCGGTCCGGGTGCCAAGCTTGTCGGAGCCGCGAGGACGCAGCG
>CAZPVE010000223.1:0-1616 GCA_964589925.1 uncultured Aurantimicrobium sp.
TCGGGGTGCCGTAGGTGTCGAACTCCTCGGGCAGTGGCGAGCCGATCCAGATGATGGCAGAATCGAGCGAGTCGATGGCCCTGGTGACGGGCTCACACGACGGGTCTTCGATCGTGTAGTTCGCTTCACCAACGAGTTCGATGCGGTTTCCGCCGGGCTCGAACACATACAAGAACTGCGCCTGGCTGATGCCATGGCGAGCGGGGCCGGCCTCGAGCTCCAGACCAAAGTCTTTGAGCACGTCAGCGGCATCTTCAAGGTGTCGCGAGTTGCCGTAGAAGAATGCGACGTGGTGCAGGCGACCGCCCTCGCCGGTTGCATCCTTGGTGAAGGCGACGTCGTGGGTGCGGTGGTGCAGGCGCAGCCACGCTCCGGCCTCCATCTCACCAATCATGATGTGCTCGCTGAGCTTGAACCCAAGGGCGTCAGCAGCAAAGTTCTTGTTGGTGGTGACATCTTTGGCAAGCATGTTGATGTGGTCGAGCTTGCGAAGCGGCACACCATTGAGTGGACGGCGCTGCGGACGGTTGAGCAGTCGCGTCTTATCGATGGGTGGAGCCTTGTAGTACTCGACTTCCCAGTTGATGCGCTGAGGGGCACCGTCGGGAGTGGTGAACTCGAAGGCCGGACCCATTCCGACTTCACCCTCAACCCACGAGCCCTTGATTCCGGCCTCTTGGATGGCCTTGACACGGCGGTCAAGAGCGGCCTTGGAGGTGGTGCGCCATCCCGCAAAGCCCATACCGGGGGTGTCGCGGTCAGTGATCTTCAGCGAGTGGCCATAGGGGTCTTCCCAGCCGCGCAGGTAAACCGAGTTGCCCTCACGGTGAGTCTCGACCATGCCGAGGAGGTCTTTGAAGAACCACACGGTCTCGTCAACGACAGGAGAGAAAAGCTCGAACGACGCGAAGTGCGACAAGTCGTAGACGGGCTCAGGAAGCGAATTCAGGTCGTAACCCTTGGATGACATTGTTTTCCCCTTACTGTGGTGCGGTTTTTACTTCGCGGTAACCGTGAGGCTGCCGAGGTGGGTGAATTCAGCAGAGATGTGATCCCCGGCTGCGATCGGAACGGCGTCAGTCATTCCGCCAGTGAGGACAATCTCACCAGCATCGATGAACTCGCCGCGCTCGGCGAGAGCATTCGCGGCGAGCGCGAGGGCCTCGGCTGGGTGTCCCTGAACGGCAGCACCGGTCGCCGTGGCGACGGTCTGGCCGTTGACAGTGAGAACGACTGCCTCAAGGGCAAGATCAAGCTCGCTCGGGGCGATTCCCTTGCCGCCAACCACGAAGAACGAAGACGATGCATTGTCGGCAACGACATCGGGCAGGGCGAAGCTGTAATCGATGTACCGGCTGTCGATGACCTCAAATCCGGCGTACACGGTCTCAACGGCCGCGAGCGCAGTGGCTGCCGTAATTCCCGGGCCCTGCAAGCGCTCCTTCATCACGAAAATGATTTCCGGCTCAACGCGCGGGTGAATCAGTTTGTCGAGCGGCACTGGCACATCAGCGGGCAAGATGTAGCTCTCGAGCAGCACCGCCGTGAGGGGCGATGAAATGCCCATGCGCTCCTGCTTGGCGCGAGAGGTGAGACCGAGCTTCGTGCCGATTACC
>CAZPVE010000224.1:0-1605 GCA_964589925.1 uncultured Aurantimicrobium sp.
ATGCCCGCGCCATCGCAGCCGCCCGCCAACTGGAGCCCATCGAGTCGTCGACTCAGCTGGTCTCGATCTTGACCGATGCCACTCCCGGAGCCCTGCTCGGGGCGGGCCACCCGGCCAAGCGCGTATTCCAGGCCCTGCGCATCGAGGTCAACCGTGAACTGAGCGTGCTTGAAGATGCCCTCCCTCAGGCTGTTGCGGCACTTGCGATCAACGGGCGCATCGTCATCATGTCCTACCAGTCGCTCGAGGACCGCATCGTCAAGAAGGTCCTGACAGCGGGATCGGTTTCGACGGCGCCCATCGGATTGCCCGTCGAGCTCGACGAGCACCGCCCCATTCTTCGTCTGCTCACTCGAGGTGCCGAACAGGCATCCGCCGAGGAGCGGGCTCGTAATTCAAGGTCTATTCCGGTTCGCTTGCGGGCCGCAGAGAAAGTGAGAGACGCAGCATGAGCGCCATCATCAACCAGGTTCGGGTTCAAGGACGAGCCCTACCTCAGATTCCTCAGCGACTGCGCAGCCTGGTCGGCGCCCCGACCAAAGCCAAGCGCCGCCCCCGCATCTTCTACGCAGCGGTCACCGTCGGTGTCGTTGTGGGCATCATCGTGGGTCAGATTGTCCTCAGTGTCATGGTTTCTAGTGGCGCCTACGACATCCAGAACCTGCAACAGCAGAACAAGGACCTCTCGCGCACCTTTGCTGACAGCTCTCAGAAGTTGGACGCGGCCTCGGCACCCCAGCATGTTGCGGCTCTCGCTGAGGGGCTCGGCATGGTTACGAGCAACTCGCCGGCCTACCTGCAGCTTTCTGACAGCAAGGTTCTAGGCCAGCCGCACCCCGCGACCGGCAATGGCAAACTCCTCAGTGGAGCCCATGCATCGCTCGTGCAGAACATCCTGTTAACTGACATTCCTGCCGGTGCTGCGCCTGCCGCCGCAAAGGCAGCTGGGAACATCCCGGCAGCGGGCGTGGCAGCAGCTCCCGCGGCTGGCGCGGACGTAGCCTTGGCTGGTGCTGCATCACAAACCCTGCCGACACCTCAAACGCGCTAGGCGCGCCGGGGTAGTCCGGATGGTTGTGCGATGAGGCCGGTCGTTACGCTTCGCCGCATTGTTGTCACGGTTGCACTCGTGGCCATCATGCTGGTCGTCTTTGTCATTCGTTTGGTTGACATCCAAGTCGTGCGGGCATCGGCTCTCAATGAGCAATCACTGGGCAAAATGTCGATTCCGAGCACTGTCTTCTCGACTCGTGGTGACATTGTCGATCGCAATGGAGTTGTGCTTGCCCAAGCGCAGATGCGATACAACATCACCGCCTCACCGAGAAACGCCCAAGATTTTCAGCGGACTGTCGATGGTCAGAAAGTGACAATCACGCCGTCACAAGCGGCTCAGGAGATTGCGGCGATCACCAAGCAAAATCCCAACGACCTGATTAGCGTCCTGAACGCCGCGCTGGCCGAAGACCCAGAGAGCGACTTTGCGTACTTGGCAAAGAGTGTTGACTTGGCGACATTCCAGGCAGTCAAGGCACTTGACATTCCTTGGGTCTACTACGAGTCGTCACCGTCGCGTATTTACCCGAACGGCGCTGTCGCCGGAAA
>CAZPVE010000225.1:0-1559 GCA_964589925.1 uncultured Aurantimicrobium sp.
TGAAACTCTTCCTGCGTTGAATTGATAGAACTACTCAACTGTAGCTTGAACGAGGCGCGTCGGCTGTTCCAGAATTCCCTCGCCCGAGAGGATAACTTCGACGTTCACGAGCTTGTGGGAACGGATCTGTTTCGCTGCTTCCTGAATTTCACGGTCAACACTCGCGCCCTTCATCAGCAGCAGGCGCCCTCCGGGACGCACAAGAGGTGCAGTCATCGGAATCAGTGACTTGAGCGCAGATACTGCGCGAGCGGTCACGACGTCACAGCGCTCCTGATAAGGGGCGTCCTGAACCCGACTGCGAACCACGGTCACGTTCTCGAGGCCCAATGCCTCAACCTGCTCGTTCAGCCAGTCCGTGCGACGCTCCATCGGCTCAATGAGCGCGAAATTGACGTCCGGTCGCGCAATCGCCAAAACAAGCCCGGGGAGACCCCCGCCAGAACCGACATCGCCGACGAGGGTTCCGGCTTCAAACAGGTCCGAAAATACGCCGCAGTTCAGGATGTGCCGCGACCACAAGCGTGGGGGCTCTAGTGGGCCGATAAGCCCGCGAAGCTCGCCGAACTCGGCAAGTGCGGCCGTGAAGAGGCGAATCTTTCCGATTTGCTCGCCAAATATGGCGGTGGCTACCGGTGGTTCAGCCTCAAATTCCGCGGTCAATGTTTCACGTGAAACTATGAGCGGCCCGTGATGATGGTGTGGCGATCTTTGCCCTCGCCGCGAGAAGTCGAAACGAACCCGCGGTCGGCCACGATGTCGTGCACGAGCTTGCGCTCATAGGAGCTCATCGGGGGGAGTGCTGCTGACACCGAGCCCTCTTCAATGCGCGAAATAGCGGCCTCCACGATGCGCTCCAGTTCGGCCTCACGGGCCTGACGGGAGCCGCCCACGTCAAGAATCAGGCGCGAAAACTCGCCCGTCTTCGACTGAACGGCCAGGCGTGTGAGCTCCTGAAGCGCGGCGACGGCCTCGGGGCGTGCCAGGCGGTCCAGGTCTGCCCCGGCAGACGCGATAGAGACATAGGCGCGACCATTGCGCGCATCGATGTCGAGATCCCCATCGAGGTCGCAAATGTCCAGGAGCTCCTCGAGGTAATCGGCGGCGACATCGCCCTGTGCCTCAAGGGCCTCCAGAGTGGGGGTGGTTTCTTCGGTGCTCATATTGGCTATTTTCCTTGCTTTTTGGCGCGGTTCTTGCTCACGGGCTGTTGGCGCTGCGTGGGCTTCTTCTCTTCAACGACGACAGTGGGCGCATCCTTGCTGAGCAGCTTGCCTTTGCGGGCCAGGCGCTCCTCACGGTCCTTGGCTGCTTGGCTACCGGGGGTGGGCATACTGCGGATCACGATGAACTGCTGAACCATGGTCCAGAAGTTCGAAACCAGCCAGTAGAACATCACGCCGATCGGGAACGCGAAGCCGGAGAAGGCGAAAACCAGGGGCAGGATGTACAGCAAAATGCGCTGTTGACGGAAAGTCGGGCTTGCTTTCGTCTCCTCGGACATGTTCTTTGAGACGATCTGCAGCTGGGTGATGAACTGAGACGCAGTCATCAGGATC
>CAZPVE010000226.1:0-1547 GCA_964589925.1 uncultured Aurantimicrobium sp.
GCGCATAAACAGGATGCGGCGGCCGGTTCCCGACGCCAGGGCGTGAATGAGTTCCTTTTTGCTCTCGGCGTTCGGGGTCTCAAACACGTGGTGAGTCATGGCGGCAACGGGGGAGTTGGCCTCGTCGACTGAGTGAAGCACCTCGTTAACCAAGAACTTGTTGACCAGCTTGTCTACGCCGTTGTCGAGCGTCGCACTGAACAGCAGGCGCTGTCCGCCCGAGGGGGTCGCGTTCAAGATGCGCGTGACGATGGGCAAAAAGCCGAGGTCGGCCATGTGGTCTGCCTCATCGAGCACAGTGATCTCGATGGCGTCGAGGTGCAAGAAGCCCTGCTTCATGAGGTCTTCGAGGCGGCCGGGAGTGGCAACGACGATGTCGACGCCTTCCTTGAGTGCGGCCACCTGGCGGTTTTGCGAGATACCGCCGAAGATCGTGGTGGCGCGCATCCCGTAGGCGTTGGCCAGAGGCTCGAGGGTCGCGGTGATTTGAGTTGCTAGCTCGCGAGTGGGAGCCAGAATCAGTCCCAAGGGACGACCTGGTCGACGGCGACCGCCAGCCAGAGAGCCGCTGAGCCTGGCAACCATGGGAATCGAGAAGGCGAGGGTCTTGCCCGAGCCGGTTTTGCCGCGGCCGAGAACATCCTTGCCGGCAAGGGTGTCGGGAAGGGTATCGACCTGAATGGGGAATGGCTCAGTGATTCCCTGCTGCGAAAGAACGCTCAGCAGAGGGGTGGGCACGCCGAGCGTGCGGAATGTCTGTTCAGACATGGATATACCTATTTCAGTGGGTTCCCCACGCAATGCGAAGGCAGGCACAATCGTGCCCACGGTTTCACCGGGGGAGAAAATGGCGAAGGTGCCAGGTGGCACATCCGTTCGCCGAAGAAAAGATGTCAACCGCTGATGCGGTGAGGGAAGCGCTTGTTCGACGCAGGAAACGCAGTCATTGCGCTTCTCGTTGCCCTTAGTCTACCCCGGCCGCTGGGAACGGCCTGACCGCGGCCATTCGGTACCCTTGAATCATGACTTCTTACCCACGCACACTCATTTCGTCTGGCTCGGCATACGAGCCTGTTGTTGGATACTCGCGCGCCGTTAAGGCAGGCGACTTTGTCTTTATCGCTGGCACCACCTCGGGTGCTCCGGAAGGCGCCATTGGTGGCACAGACGCCGGCGAGCAGACGCGCGAAATCTTCCGTCGCGTGAAGTCGGCCCTCGATGAGGCCGGGGCAACCTTCGGTGACGTAGTTCGCACACGCATCTATCTGAAGAACATCTCTGACTTCGATGCCGTGGGTAAGGTGCACGGTGAGATCTTCGGTGACATCCGTCCGGCAACGACCGCTGTCGAGGTGGGGGCGCTCGCCGCTCCCGACATGCTGGTTGAGATCGATGTCGACGCCATCATCGGTTCGGCTGCTTAGCTGAATCGAGGCCTCGCCAAACTCTCGCTAAGATAGAGAAGTTGTTTGGCAACAGGCAACGGGCTGTAGCGCAGCTTGGTAGCGCACTTGACTGGGGGTCAAGGGGTCGCAGGTTCAAATCCT
>CAZPVE010000227.1:0-1537 GCA_964589925.1 uncultured Aurantimicrobium sp.
ACAACCTTGCCGGTCAAGACGTTCTTCATCTTGGTGCGAACGAAAGCACCACCCTTACCGGGCTTGACGTGCTGGAACTCGATGATGGTCCAGAGTGCGCCATCGATTCGAAGAACGACGCCATTTTTGATATCTGCGGTGGTTGCCATGATTATCGAACGATACTTTCGTGTTGGTTGGAAGGCGCTCAAAAGCACCAAGGGTAAAGCTTAGCCGTGAAGACTAAGAGGCCGTGAGCTGAGCTAAGGCCAGCTTGTACGAGTCAATTCCGAATCCCGCGATGACACCTGTGGCAACAGCACTAATCACACTGTTGTGACGGAATTCTTCCCGCGCGTGCGGGTTAGAAATGTGTACCTCAATCAGGGGAATGCCTGACTTCGTAACCTGCGCCACGGCGTCGCGCAGAGCGTAGGAGTAGTGCGTGAACGCCGCCGGATTCAGAATGACCGGTGTCTTGGTGTCGACCGCCTCGAACAGCCACGACATGAGTTCTGGCTCAGAGTCGCTCTGACGCACATCCACATCGACGCCCGGTGCCTGCGCAGACAAAACCGCGGCAACATCAGCAAGGGTGAAACTGCCGTAAACGTCAGGTTCACGCGTGCCGAGTCGACCGAGGTTCGGGCCGTTCAAGACGAGGATGCGCGACATGCCTCAAGTCTAGTTGGCGACCTCTTGGTAGGCAGCGAACAGCACCGAGGTGTCGGGCACGTTGAGCACACTGGGCTTGGCGACGTCGCTCAGAACAATGAATCGGAGCATTGCGCCGCGCGCTTTCTTGTCGCGCTTCATCGTTGCGAGGAGTGTGTCCCAACGCCCAGCCGGGTATTCGGTCGGCAGGGTGAGTGAGCTGAGAATGCGGCGATGACGATCAACGACCTCATCGGGCAGGTTTTGAGTCATGCGCGAGAGTTCGGCGGCGAAAACCATACCAATCGAGATGGCAGCCCCATGGCGCCACTGGTACCGCTCGGCGTGCTCAATGGCGTGGCCGAGAGTGTGCCCGTAGTTCAGAATCTCGCGCTGGCCCTGCTCGGTGAAATCCTCGGAGACAACACGGGCTTTGATTCCAACCGAGAGCTCAATGAGTCGCTGGAATTCAGGTGAGGTGTAGTCCGTTGCCCTGTCAATGTCAGCCTCGAGGATATTGAGAATTTCCTCGTCCCCGATGAAGCCACACTTCACAATCTCCGCAAAGCCGGCCAGCAGCTCATTGCGCGGAATTGTCTCGAGAGTGTCGATGTCGATGATGACCGCATGCGGCGCGTAAAAGGAGCCAACCAGGTTCTTGCCTTCGGCGGTATTGATAGCCGTCTTGCCACCCACCGAGGCATCAACCATGCCGAGCACGCTGGTCGGAACTTGAATCAATCGAACGCCGCGAAGCCAGGTGGCAGCGACAAATCCAGCTAAGTCGGTGACAGCTCCCCCGCCAAGTCCGATGATGGCATCGGTGCGCGTGAAGTCAGCCTGACCGAGAACCTGCCAACAGAAGGCAGCAACCTCAACGCGCTTTCCAGCCTCGGCATCAGGG
>CAZPVE010000228.1:0-1533 GCA_964589925.1 uncultured Aurantimicrobium sp.
CGAGGAGGCGTACATGCCAAGTCGAAATTGTTCCAGGACGATGTCCGCGTTGCGGTAAATATCCTGAAGCTCAGATTGCGGCACGCCCCGCACCGGACGGTAGACAATTTCACCTCGGTCATCGAGATCAGTGAGGGCACCCTCAATTAGGTCCGTCCCCTTCACGGATGCTCGACTCGGGGCGTGAACGACAACGGGCTTCTCTCGCTCGATGACAGGCTGCGAACTCTGCCAGTCATCGACACGACAGACCGTGGGTACCCAATGCGCCCCGGGGAGATCACGAAGTAGATCAACCGTCGAAATAAAGACCGGGACACTCGCGCGCGAAATGATTTCCTGGTTGATCGCGGTCACGTGTTCAAGTTTCGACGTGGCATCCCACAGCTCGGGGTAGAACGGAGAGTCTGACTCGAATGCTCGATGGCTCGCTGGCGACCGGATATCAGATCCGTGGGCGATGAAGGCAACTTCCAGCCCGGCTTTGCGAAGGGCCTCGACCTCACGAAGGACGTCACCGTGGAAAAGGATGCCGAAGATACTCTTTTCGGCCTCGATCAACACGTGAGTGAAGTTTTCGATGACGTATGCGAAAAACTCTCGCGCCCACCTCATTGAGTTCTGGTAGACCTTCGTCGGAACGACAATGTCCGAAGGGAAACCAAAACTGTCGCTGCTGCGCACGGTCATGTTGAAGGCCGCAACCGAGTCGAGCTGGCGGCACGCTTGGGCCCAGAGGTAACCCTGACCGGCAGAATTCGTGCGAGCGATGAGCAGCCTCACACTCTCCGCCGGAACCACCGGCAAAGGCGGGAAATCCTGTGGTGAGAACCGTGCATTCTTCGGCAGCAGCGGCACGATGGCGCCATCACCGAAGGCCCTTTGCGCCCAGCGCCCGAGACCCCTCACCGTAGGCATCATTTTCTCAGGATAACCGTGCCGAGGAAGCGAGCACAGCCACAGCCCGTGAAGACACATATTCGCTCGGACACCTCGGGCGGTGAACAGCAAACCTATCCAACCCGATGTCTAGGCTGATGCCATGAGCCTCCTCATCATCGCCGCACTCATCCAAGCCACCATCAGCCTTGGAGTTGCTGCTTTCCAGCTGTCACTCGCCGCCGGAGCACCTTGGGGTGAATACGCCATGGGTGGCCAAAATGTCGGCGCACTCCCCACACACCTGCGTATTGCTAGTGCGGTATCCGCCATCCTGATGCTTACCCAGTGCGGGCACTACCTAGCCCAGGCGGGAATAATCACGCCCCTGCTGCCACCAGGACTCAACGGGGCAGCCAACTGGTTTTGGTTCGCGTTCACTTCGATTGGACTAGTGCTCAACTCGGTGACCCGAAGCAAGAAAGAACGAAACCTCTGGGTTCCAGTGTTGATTGTCTCCTTCGCCGCAACTCTCATCGTTGCGCTCGGGCTGTAAGCGGAAAAGCCCAGCCCAACGATGGCGAAGTCCAAGGACACTGGCTTGATATGGCAAGAGCCCGCCCGGGCGGGCTCTCGATGTGGTGCACCCCCTGG
>CAZPVE010000229.1:0-1518 GCA_964589925.1 uncultured Aurantimicrobium sp.
TGTTCTTCGCGAGGATCGTGATGCCCTTTTCGCGCTCGAGGTCGTTCGAGTCCATCATGCGGTCTTCGGCCGCGAAGTGAGCGTCGAACGAGTTGGTCTGCTTGAGCATGGCGTCAACCAGAGTGGTCTTACCGTGGTCAACGTGGGCAACGATAGCTACGTTGCGCAGGTCAGAGCGAAGGGCGTGCGCCATGAAAGTTTCCTTTGCTGTGGCGCGTCACGCCACGGATGATGATGCCTGCGTCGACTTCGACTGCGTGCACAAACAGGCACGTTGTACACAGGCATCTCAATTATAGGTTGAGCAACGCACCCGACATGGTTAGCGGCTCTGCGCAAGAACTCAGGCTGGAGAATCTAGTCTGAACCTGTGACCGATGTGACCGACTCCACCTGGCCAGCTTCGCGCGCCCGCAAACGGACGATCCTTGAGATTTGGATCGTGCTCGGCCTGTCACTCGGAGCCTCCGCGCTGTACTCCATCATCGCTGTCATCCAGCGCTTGTTTGCCGAGAAGGCCATCGCCGACCAGAGCGCCGTCATCAACGTGCCCTTGGCTTCGCAGCCGGTCTTCGATCTGATTTACCAGGTGCTCGGCATCATCACGGCCCTCGTACCGGTTGCCCTAGCTCTCTACTTGCTGTGGACACCGACCCAGAACCCGTTCCGCCGCATTGGCCTCGACTTCTCGCGCTTCGGCCGTGACACCGGACGGGGCTTCGGTCTGGCCGCCCTCATCGGCATCCCCGGTATTGCCTTCTACCTGGTGGGCCACGCTCTGGGCATCACGGTGAAAATCGTGCCGACGGCGTTGGGCACCTACGGGTGGACCGTTCCCGTTTTGATCCTGGTCGCCCTTCGCGCGGCGCTCGAAGAAGAGGTTATCGTCGTCGGCTACCTCTTCACCCGACTGCGCGAGCTCGGCTGGAAACCGTGGGTGATCATTGGCACGAGCGCCATTCTGCGCGGCAGCTACCACCTGTACCAAGGTTTTGGGCCGTTCCTGGGCAACGCGGTTATGGGCGTCATTTTCGGCATGGCCTATCAACGCTGGGGCCGCGTGATGCCTCTGGTGATCGCCCACTTCATTCTGGATGTCGTCTCGTTCGTGGGCTACCCCATCGTCGCCCACCTGGCTCCCGGCTTCCTGCCGGGCACCTAACCCAACACCGACCCCCAGCCCCGGTTCTCACAGCCAGACCTCAGCCGACGGTCACCAGGCGCTCGGTAGGCTGGGAGAAGTTTTTGTCACCCATGAGACAGGTATCCATGTTCAAGCGCATCGCTCCCCTGGCCGCACTCGCCCTCGTGGCGTCTCTCGTATTGAGCGCATGTGCAACCGACCTCAGCTCACGCAAGACCATGCACGGCGATGTAGCTAAGCAGGCGCTGACCAAGATTGTCGATGACTCGATCGCCCTGATGAAAAAGTCAGGCGGCACCGAACAGCTGACGGTGGGCTCACAGCAATACGGCCTGGTTTACGACCCGAGCGCCCCGGCCAACAAACAGGTGGCT